>CAYHQC010000016.1:0-13580 GCA_964358845.1 uncultured Gammaproteobacteria bacterium
CCACGCAGAAGATCTTTGTTTTCACAGATCAAGGTGATCTTACCGAAGTGAAAAAAGAATAAGTCCTGTTACCATGAATAAACTCTACGGATTATTTTTTGTTTTTGTCGTTATTTTGACTATTGGGTTACGTTTGTATCATATCAACAGCCCGGTAGCCGACTGGCACAGTTTCCGGCAAACGGATACCGCATCGGTGGCTCAGTTATATGTGATAAACGGCATCGATTTGCTGCATCCACGGTATCAGGATCTCTCGAATATCCAATCCGGCAAGGATAATCCCATGGGTTGGCGCATGGTGGAGTTTCCGCTATACCAGGGGGTCGCCGCAATGCTTGCCCTGGGCATGCCGTCAGTATCCGTTGATGTATGGCTTCGCCTGATCTCCATACTGTCAGCTGCTGGGGTGGCAGCGCTGCTCATGCTGATTATGAAAAGCGTGAGTACGCCGCTTGTGTCTATTCTTACCGGGTTCATATTTGCGATTCTTCCGTATGGGATGTTTTACGGGCGGGTTATTTTGCCTGAGCCGTTTGCTGTTTTTTGGGCGATGCTTAGTATCTATTTGTGTCTTCGGGATACATTAACGACAAAAGGGAACTGGTGGTTAGTCATCGCATCGGCTATTGCAGCTTCCTTGTCGGTACTTGTCAAACCCACTGCCGGATTTCTCCTGCTGCCGGTTTGTTATCTTGTAATCCGCAGGTACGGTGTATCCGTACATTCAGTGGTGCGTTTGGCACTATACGGCCTGATTTGTTTGTTGCCGTTATACGGCTGGAGGGTGTGGATCCTGCAGTTTCCAGAGGGTATTCCGGTATTTGATTGGCTGCTTAACAAGGGGAATATCCGGTTTAAGGGCGCATGGTTTCATTGGCTGTTTGCCAGACGTCTTGCTGAACTTATCCTCGGGTACTGGGGGCTTATCCCGTTTGGGTTGGGGGTACTTGTTCGGCCGACGAAAAAGGAAGGGTGGCTGTTTCCTATCATGGGAGTTGGCGGATTATTGTATCTTACGGTGTTTGCAGCGGGTAACGTGCAGCACGATTATTATCAGATCTTACTCATTCCGATTGTGAGTATTTATGTTGCGAAGGGATATGCGTTGCTTATTTCTGAAAAGCTCTTTCATCCACTCGCGCGCTATTCGCTCCTGGTTATAAGTTTGCTTTTTATGGTTGCGTTTTCGTGGTTTACCATGAGAACGTATTATTGGATTAACCGACCGGAAATAATTACAGCTGGTGAGGAAGCTGACAGATTGCTCCCAAAAGATGCGAAGGTAATTGCCCCATATAACGGCGATACGACATTTTTGTATCAGACCAAGAGGCAAGGATGGCCTTTGGGATTTGATATAGAGAAAAAATTGGCACAGGGTGCTACGCATTATGTGACCGTTTCCCCAACTGATGCTGATTGGGAAACGAAAACGCTTGCTGAAACCTATACGGTTCTCGTGCGAAATGATTCCTTTGCAATTATCGATTTAACGAAGCCTAAATTACAACCAAGTAACCAAGTAACCAAGTAACCATCTATGCGTATCCTTGTAGTCTCTGCAGTCTTGCCATATCCTCTTTATTCAGGAGGGCAAGTGCGGATGTACAATCTATTAAAGCGCCTTTCAAAAAAGTACGAAATTACACTGGTTTCCTTTATCCGTGACCAAAAGGAACGGGTGCACAAAAAAGATCTTTCATTTTGTCGTGAGGTCTACATGATCAATCGTGGTCGAGCATGGCAACCGAGATATATAGCTCGTGCCGTGTTTACACGCATGCCATTTTTACTTTCTACCTATACCAATGGCAAAATGCATAGGCTTCTTACTGATTTACTTGCCAAAAATACGTATGACATTCTTCACCTCGAGCCTTTTTATGTGTGGCCTTCGATACCAAACACTGATATTCCCATTGTCGTGTCTGAGCATAACGTGGAATATGAGGTATATAGCGAGTATGTCAAGAAGATTTCGTTTTTGCCGCTTAGACTCCTTCTTGGTATGGATGTAGAAAAGCTGAAACGTTGGGAGCGATACGTGTGGAGAAAAACTGATAGTCTTACTGCAGTCTCAATGCACGATCGCAATGTGATGGAAGAATATTTAAGTTTTTCGACATACCTTGTCGCAAATGGTGTAGATACAGAAACGTTTGCCTTTAAGAAAAAACAGAGTGATGTGAAGAAAAATATATTGTTTGTTGGAAACTTTCGTTGGCTGCCAAACAGAGATGCCGCAGAATGGCTGCTTGACGATATTTGGCCACGTATAAGAATACGATTTCCTGATAGTACGCTTCGTATAGTTGGCAGAAATATGCCGGAACGCTTACTTAATCGCGCATCTTCTCGCGTTGTATGTTTGACTGACGTTTCTGATATTCGTGATGAATATAATAAGGCATTTGCTCTTTTGGCTCCGATGACGATTGCCGGCGGGACGAAGTTTAAGGTTCTTGAAGCGATGGCAAGCGGCGTGCCGGTAATTTCGACAAGAGAAGGTGTAGAAGGGATAGATTGTCAAGAAGATAGGCATGTATTGATCGCCAAATCTAGTCAATCGTTTGTCGAAAAGCTTCTGCGTCTTGATAACGATCGGGTATTTATGGATACGCTTACCAAAGACGCAAGAACGCTTGTAGAAACGTCATACAACTGGGACTCAATCGCAAAGGATTTGGAAGCAGCATGGAAAGGAGCACATGGCAAGAAGCGATAACGTAGATCTTTCTATTATTATTCTCTCTTTTAACACAAAGGATCTTTTACGCACTTGTCTTACGACAGTATTTGCCTCAGTGCTAGAGGATTATCAGATGGAGGTGATAGTTTGCGATAACCAATCAACTGACGAAAGTGTCGCGATGGTCAAAAAAGAATTTGGGAGAGTAATTTGTATCCAAAATGGGAAAAACTTAGGGTTTGCTGCAGGAAATAATCCGGGGATCAGGAGAGCAAAGGGCAGGTATATTCTTTTATTAAATACCGATACCGAGGTCGGTGCAGATACGTTTGCCAAAATGATTTCGTATATGGATACGAACCAAGACGTGGGTGCATCAACGTGTAAGGTAATGCTGCCAACGGGAGACATTGATCCAGCGTGTCATCGAGGATTTCCGACGCCATGGGCATCAATTACCTATCTTTTAAAACTTGAAAAATTGTTTCCCACGTCAGTCTTGTTTGGGCAGTATCATCAAGGATACAAAGGATTGACGACGATCCATGAGGTGGATTGCATCGTCGGTGCGTTTTTTATGGTGCGGGCAAATGTGATAAAAAAGATTGGGCTGTTGGATGAGGACTATTTTATGTATGGCGAAGATATAGATTGGTGTTACAGGATAAAAAAAGCAGGTTTTAAGATAGTCTTTAATCCGGAGACTTTAATACTTCATAGAAAAAAACAAAGCGGGAGAGCAAATATCCTCAAGAAAAGACGAACTGAGACAGAAATATATTTTCATCGGTATAACTGGTTATTTTATACCAAGCATTACCAAAAAATATACCCATGGTGGCTTACCATGATGGTGAATGATTTTTATACTATCCGTATATTTTTATTGGAACGATTTGGGATATGAAAATAGGAATTGACGCGCGTCTTATAAACGAAACCGGAGTCGGACGGTATATCCGTAATCTTATAGAAGAATTGGGCAAGGTGGATGATAAAAATTCATATGTCATTTTTTTAAAGGCCGCAGGATTTGATAGTTTTACAGTACCGAACATCCGATGGAAGAAGGTGTTGGTCAACGTAGCGTGGCACACAGTATCAGAGCAGTTGGTTATGCCGAAGATATTTAATATGGAGCATCTCGATCTGCTTCATATACCCTATCACAATCCGCCAATGTTGTATGGGGGTCGTATGGTGATTACTATACACGATATGACTATTTTGCATTTTGACACCGGTCAGGCAACAACACTTCCATACGCATTGTATAAGCTCAAACGCTTGGCGTATCGACTGGAACTAGCAGTTGGGCTTCAAAAAGTTCGCCACATAATTACTGTTTCGGAAGCGACTAAAAAAGAAATCACGAGCCATTTTGGTATCGACCCCAGCAAAATTTCTGTAACATATGAGGGTGTGGATAAGAATCTGCTGAAAAGTAAAACTAGAGTGGTGAGTAGATTAATCAAAGAACCCTATTTTCTTTACGTTGGCAATGCATATCCGCATAAAAACTTGGAAGTATTGCTACAAGGGTATCGATCTTTTTCAAAAGATACAAAACTTGTTCTCGTGGGAAAGGAGGATTTTTTTTACCGGAGACTGGCGCAAACAGTTCATTCGATGGGTTTGAATCAGTCGGTTATATTTTTTGGCGAGGCAACTGATGTCAAGCTTTCGAGTTTATATACACATGCTCAAGCACTTGTTTTTTCTTCGCTTATGGAAGGGTTTGGATTACCAGCGCTCGAAGCCTTGGCTTTGGGTTGCCCCGTGTTAGTTTCGGACATTCCTATTTTTCATGAAATAGTAGGTCAAGAGGCGACGTATTTTAATCCGAAAGATCCTACAAGTATTTGTGACGCATTATCGAAAATACATAAGCCGCAAGCTACAATACGAAAAAAAATTCTTGAAACCTATTCATGGTGTCGCATGGCAGTCCAGACGCTTGAAATATACAAACGCGCTATGGTACCGTAATAGTGTGATATGTTTACATCGGCAATGCTTGATCGTCTTTCTGAATGGTTATCAAATTTATCTTTAGTGAGTTTGGCGAGCATTGTATTGCCAGCTTTGATTGGATCAACACAAAAAGCGATAGATATTGATGTTTGGTTTGGTTTCTTGTCTGCAGTGTTATCTTTATGGTGGAGTTTGCGATTGGCTCGTATTTCTGAAAGGAGGAAATAATATGGAAGTTACAAGACTTCAAGTGTATTACCTGATTACCGCAATTCTTTTACTCTCTGTTGCTATTGGGTATTGGGCAGATGCGCTTCGGGAAAGCAAAAAACGGAAATAAATTATCCCTTGGTAAGGATGTTCATAAGGATTGAAGGTGAGTTTTCATTTTTTTGTAACATCATTTGACCATCGAACAGTTCTGAATAGGGAGGAATTCGTTCTTTGCGAAACTCAATGTTATTTGTGTGACACGTTTTTTCCAATTCGTCCAAATATGGTTTAAAAGGTGCGGGGACGTTGGTGACCAGTCTGCCGCCAGGTCCAAGTAAACTATATGCACGATCCAGAAGTCCAGTATACACGCGTTTAGATTTTGGAATACTTACATCACCACCTCCAGGAGAGCAGACTATTAAATCAGCCCGTACCCCCCCCCAATTTATGCCATGTTCGTTTGTCAAGTATATCGCCGGTAACGAAGGAATTTTTGTGTGCAAAGTCAAAAAGTCGTGTGCGAATATTTCTAAGATCCGTAAGTGTCATAGCGATACCAGATATTGTCATTCCTTCACGTTGTAGCGATCTGTACAGTTCACCTGGTCCCATGAGGTCAACAAGAACAGCGTTTGAGGGTAGTGTTTCAGCATCGGGCATTAGGTCGCCGAAACTTTCTTTATACTGCATATAATCTCTGCCATAGAGCGGGTATATAGATGGACGATGGACTATTTTCATGAAACGTGCGAAGCGAGTGCTGGATTTATGTTCTCTAAGAGCGTGTTTGAGTGGGAGGATATCCGGAGTTTTATCATTGTATTGGGATTCCGTCATGCACTCAGTATATAATTATAAACGTGAAAGTTGCAATCGTCTATGATCGAGTAAATAAATGGGGAGGGGCAGAGCGGGTGCTTTTGGCACTTCATGAATTGTATAAAGATGCGCCGCTTTACACTGCGGTGTATGATAAAAAACGAGCTTCTTGGGCGGACGTTTTTGATGTACGACCGTCATTTTTAAATAAAATACCTTTCGCATCAACGCTGCACGAATTATTGCCGGCATTAACTCCCTTTGCATTTGAATCTTTTTCTTTTGATGAATTTGATTTGGTGATTTCCGTGACATCTGCTGAAGCCAAAAATATTATTACCAAACCACACACGTATCATCTTTGTTATTGTTTGACACCGACGCGATTTCTCTGGAGCGGCTATGATCAGTATCTGAAAACGCCGGGGTTAGGAATATTTAGTGGTATAGCCGGACGTATGTTAGAAAAGTTGGCTCCCATATTGAAGGTGTGGGATCGTATAGGCGCAAGTAGGCCCGATGTCTATATTGCGATATCAAATCGAGTGAAAGATCGTATACAAACGTATTACAAGAGACGTGTCGAAAAAGTTATTTATCCGCCTGTTGATACACTTGAGTTTATTCATTTGAAACCATCTGTCAAAGCGTCAAACACCGGATATTTTTTGACCGTGTCGCGTTTGGTTTCATACAAAAAAGTTGCCTTACTCATTCGGGCGTGTAATGAATTGAAAGTCCCACTTGTGATCGTGGGAAGCGGGAGAGAAGAGCGGACTCTAAAAATTATTGCAGGAAATACCATCACATTTGTGACCAATCATTTGACAGAGAAAGAGTTGGTTTCGTATTATGACCATTGTCGTGCATTTCTTTATGCGGCTGATGAAGACTTTGGAATAGCCGTAGTAGAGGTACAAGCCAGAGGAAAGCCGGTCATAGCATACAAACAAAGCGGTGTATCAGAGAGTGTGATAGACGGGAGAACTGGTATACTATTTGAAAGACAGTCTGTGGAATCAATTAAAAAAGCTATTGATGTATTTGAGCATTCAAGCATAAAGCCTGATGATTGTAAAAATCAGGCAGCTCTTTTTTCAAAAAAACGGTTTTTACAAGAGATAAAAAATGTCGTGCAAGAGCTTGTAGAAGAAGGAAGGAAAAATTTATGAAAGCAATAATATTTGCCGGCGGTGTCGGGACGAGATTGTGGCCCTTATCACGCAAAAAATCGCCGAAACAATTCGAGAAAATAGTCGGAGATAAATCGACATTGCAACTTGCAGCGGCGCGATTACAACCAGATTTTCTTTGGAGTGATGTCTATATTTCAACGGGTAAACAGTACGTCAGTCTTGTAAAACAACAACTTCCCGATGTCCCCGCACTGCATGTCATCGGTGAGCCGCAAGTACGAGACGTAGGTCCTGCGGTAGGGCTTATGTCTGCAATCCTTATGAAGGAGAGCCCTCTTGAACCGATGGTAATATTATGGAGTGATCATTTAGTAAAAAAGGAAGAGTTATTCCGCAAACTCCTTATTACTGCGGGTGAGGTGGTATCCAAAGATCCGCAAAAAATAGTTTTTGTATCGCAAAAACCGCGCTTTGCGAGCGAAAATTTAGGATGGATCTCGTATGGCAAAAAAATACTAGAACACAATGACATAACCTTTCATTCTCTCGAGGATTATCAATATAGGCCGGATGTAGAGACTGCACAAAAATATTTTACGAGTGGACACCACGCATGGAATTTAGGATATTTTGTGACAACACCTTCTTTTTTGTGGCGCCAATACAAACAGTTTGCACCAAATCTTTCACAAGGAATACAAAAAATTGCAGATGTGTATGGGACTCCTGATTTTGAGAAAGTATTAGCCAACATTTACCCGACGTTAGAAAAAATAAGCTTTGATAATGCAATTTTAGAGAAAATGGATGCGAAAGATGCACTTGTCGTTACCGAGAATATAGAGTGGAGTGATATAGGTGCTTGGGAAGCGCTGAAGGAATCTTTGGAGACAAGTGAAGATAAAAATGTTACCCAAGGAAAAGTGGTGCTTACAGAGGTTAATGATACATTAGTGTACAATTACACTGATCAGCTGGTAGCAGCAATTGATCTTGACGGTATAATGGTGGTCAATACGAAAGACGTATTGTTGATTTGTAAAAAAACATCAGTACCTAAGGTGAAAAAGCTTGTAGAATCGATGCAAGGGACAGACAACGATCACCTCACCTAAATATTATGTGGTATAGCATTTTTAAGCGGTGTATAGATTTAGTGGGGAGCGTAATACTCTTTCTGTTCTTTTTACCTATAAGTATCTTGGTTGCTGTGGCGATCGTGTTAGATTCTCCAGGTCCCATATTTGCCGATACACCAGAGCGCGTCGGCAAAGATGGCCGGCCGTTTAAGTTGTATAAATTTCGTTCAATGATAGTGAATGCTCATGAAAAGTTGCGCACAGATCCTACGTTAAAACTTTTATATAAGGAATATAAGAGAAATAGTTATAAATTATTGGAAGACCCGAGAGTCACGACCGTCGGGAAATTTATCCGGAAGCATTCGCTCGATGAAATCCCGCAATTTTTAAATGTTTTACTTGGGGATATGAGTTTGGTGGGGCCTCGTCCATATTATCCTGATGAGCTTATCGAACAGCAGAGAAAGTATCCTCATACCAAAGAGTTGGTAAAAATTGTGCTTTCAGCGCGCCCTGGTATTACGGGGTACTGGCAGGTGTCGGGAAGAAGTGAGGTAAACTTTGATAAACGAATCAAGCTTGATGCTGATTACGTGAAAAAATGTTCGCTTCTTCTTGATATAATTATCATTCTAAAAAGCCCGTGGGCTATGATATACGGCAAGGGTGCTGTGTAAGAGTTGTATTGACAAATTATCCTGATAACCGAGACAATAGAACGTATGTCGGGTAGTGAATTTTCGATATCATGATAAACATGATATAGTGACTCCAACGACTATTTGTTAATAGAGACTTTATTTAAAAAAAGAATTTTTATTCCCGAAGGGAATATCGAAAATCTACAACCCGATATGGAAACAGAATTGAAAAAAATAGAAGTTGACACCATGCCTGATCAAATTGTTCAAATGCCAAGGAGGCGCAGATTTCCGTGGAAGTTTATCGGTATTCCACTGCTTGTAATTGTAATTTTCATTGTGATTGTGGGTGTTATGTTATTGCCTCTACGTGGAGTGATTGCGAAAGCGAAAGAAGCTTTGCCTCTCGCGCGGCAAACTGCAGATGCTCTGAAAAATCAAGATCTTATCGCTACGAAAGAGGGATTAGCAAAAACACGTGTCAAGGTGGTTGAGCTTTCTTTAGAGTATGCAAAAGTGAAGCCGTTATCGTATGTGCCGTTTTTAGGTACATATATAAAGGACGGTTTGCATGTCGTCAATGCCGGGCTTGCCGCTCTTGATGCTTCCGACCGTGCGATAGAGGCGCTTGAACCAAATGCAGATCTTTTAGGATTTACCGGCGGCAGTAAATTTGTGCAAGGCTCAGCAGACCAGCGTATACAGGTGGCTGTAAAGACTATGAGTGCCTTGACACCGAAGCTAAATGAGATGGCCATAGCGGTCGAAATGATGCGAAAGGAATTAGATCAAATAGATCCTAATCGGTACCCTGTAAAAGTTGGCAAAACGGTAATTCGCGAGAAACTTATCGTGGGCAAAGAAGTGATTGATAATGCAGCAAACCTTTTTGTAAACGCCCAACCGCTTCTTAAAAGTTTACCAAGTATGTTGGGTGAGCCGGAGATGAAGCGATATCTTATTCTTTTTCAAAATGATAAGGAATTGCGATCCACAGGAGGATTTCTCACCGCGTATGCACAGTTTCGATTTGATAAAGGAAAGATCACCTTAGAGTTATCGGATGACATTTATTCTTTAGATAGTGCCCTCAAAAAAAAGTTCGAAGCCCCAAGAGAGGTTTTGACTTTTCATAAAGGGGTTTACGAGTTGCATATTCGCGATAGCAATTTAAATCCGGACTTTAAAGTGTCGATGCAGCAGTTTGAAAAAATGTATGATACCGCGGCCGGAAAAGAAAAGATCGACGGCATTATTGCTCTGGATACGCACGTACTGGTGGAAGCATTAAAGATATTGGGTCCTGAGACTATTGGGGGACGTGTATTCTCTGCGGATATTGATAAGCGCTGTGATTGTCCACGCGCAGTGTATGAATTAGAAGATTATTCTACCAGACCGGTCAATTATGTACGAACCGCGCGAAAAGATGTGATAGGTACACTTATGCAGCTTTTGATGCAAAAAGCTCTGGGAGTATCACCGTCGCAGTATTGGGGCAAACTTTTTCAGATGTTATTGTCTGAAATTAATCAAAAACATGTGCTGACGTATTTCCATGATGAGACGACCCAAATTGCCGCTGAGAGCTTTAACATGGCAGGTCGGATCATGGTGGGTAAAGAGGTTGCCAGTATTTTAAAGTACGAAGAAGGAAATGGTTGGGATTATATCCATGTCAACAACTCCAATATGGCAGGAGCCAAATCCAATATGTTCGTGAGAGAAAAAATTACGAAAGACAGCACGATAAACGCTGATGGAACTGTGACGACAAAGCTATCTATCGATTATAAAAATCCATATCAGGGAAGCGATTGCGGTTTGGAAAGCGGCGGGCTTTGCTTGAACGCACCGCTTAGAAACTGGGTGAGAGTCTATACGCCGGCCGGCAGCACGCTCGTTGAGAGTAAAGGTGTCCAATCCCCAAAGGATAATAAAGCCGCTACCATGGACACATTTACCGATTTAAACAAAACATATTTTGAAGGATTTTTAATCGTTAATCCTATGGGGACTGCGCGATTGGAGTTGACCTACACGTCACCGGTAAAATCAGCTGATGGCAAGTACAGACTTCTTATCCAAAAACAGCCGGGCACTGATGGTCAGGAGTGGATTATGAAGATGAATGGCAAAGATAAGAAGAAATTTATTTTAGACGCTGATACAGAAGTTGTTCTGTAAGCCCATGTATCGCGGATCCCACAAATTATATTCGATAGACGCAATTGTTCTCTCGCGAAAAAATTATGGAGAGGCAGACCGCATCGTCACCGTATTTTCCAAAGAGTTTGGTAAATTGCGGCTTATCGCAAAAGGCATACGACGGATAACTAGTAAACGTGCGCCGCATCTAGAAATATTTACTCATCTTACGTGTTTGGTTCATAAAGGAAAGACTATGGATAGTATTACAGAAGTGACGTCTTTAGAGTCGTATCCTAATATAAGAAACGAATTGGATCGTGTGAGTATAGCGTATTTGCTCTGTGAACTTGTCGATACATTGCTTGGTGAAAAGCAGGAGCATAGAGATGTGTATGCGCTTTTGACAAAAGGGTTTGAAGATATCGGAAATGCATTGGGAAATTCGTTGTATACCATTAGCCGAGAATTTGCCCAACAGCTTCTCTGGACCTTAGGATTTTTGCCAAAAGGGCAAGTATTGGAGGGAAAAAAACTTCTTGATTTTATTGAGGATATTACTGAACGTCGACTAAAGTCGGCAAAGCTTATACGACGGCTTGCTGCATGATATAATAAAAATATGCCAACTCTTGATGAAATCAATAGTCTTTGTAAGCGTCGAGGATTTGTGTATCCAACCAGTGATATTTATGGTGGTTTAATGAGTTCATACGACTATGGCCCTTTGGGGGTTGAACTACTTCGTAATATTAAATCCTTGTGGTGGAAGACGTTTGTCAATGATCGCAAAGACATGGTTGGAATTGACAGCCAAATTCTACTTCATCCCTCAACTTGGGTGGCGTCAGGACATGTGGCAGCGTTTAATGATCCATTGGTGGAAGATAGTGTCACCAAAAAGCGTTATCGAGCTGATCATTTGATCGAAGCATGGCTCAAAGAGCATGTGGATCTAGAGGTTGTTGTAGAGGATATGACGCTTGAAGATATGGATGCGTTTATAGGAGAACACAAGATTATAAGTCCTGATGGAAATCCGCTTTTGAGTCCCAAAAAATTTAATTTACTTTTTGAAACCAAGCTTGGGGTGGTAGAGGGGGAAAAGTCGATTCTTTATATGCGCGGAGAGACGGCGCAGGGTATATTTACCAATTTTAAAAATATTCTTGATTCAACGCGCGTATCGTTGCCGTTTGGTGTCGGACAAATCGGAAAGTCTTTTCGAAATGAGATAACAACCGGGCAATTTGTGTTTCGTACACTTGAGTTTGAACAGGCAGAGATAGAATATTTTTTCGATCCGCTTACGACGGACTGGAAAACGCTTTTTGAAATGTGGAAAACGGATATGCATGCGTTTGCCGTGAAAGCTCTAGGGGTTAAATCAGATAATTTGAGATGGCGACAGCACACAGATAAGGAGCGCAGTCACTATAGTAAAGATACGTACGATCTTGAGTATCAATTCCCATTTGGATGGAAAGAACTGTGGGGAATAGCATACAGAACTGACTACGATCTTACTGTTCAATCAAAACATTCAGGAGTGGATCTTTCATATTTAAATTCATTGACCGGGGAAAAGATAATCCCGCATGTTATAGAACCGGCTGTTGGGATTAACCGATTATTTCTTATGGTACTTACCGACGCGTATGAGAAAAATGAAAAGCGTACGGTTTTGCATCTTAAACCATTATTAGCGCCGTACAAAGTAGCTGTGTTTCCACTCGTTTCCAACAAACCGGAATTAGTTGCGAAAGCACAGAGTGTGTTTGACGGTTTAAAGTCGTTGTTTACTGTCGCGTGGGATGATCGAGGCAACATCGGGAAGCGGTATCTTTCCCAAGATGAAGCAGGGACACCATGGTGCGTCACGATAGATTATGATACGCTAGAAGATGATACGGTCACGATTCGGGATCGAGATACCATGGAACAAATTCGAATGAAGATTACCCAATTACCAGCGTATTTTCAGAAAAAGTTGCTAGAGTAAAGGGGGATTAACATGAAAAATAAAATGATGTGGATGTATATCGGACTTGCGGTTCTTCTCTTGGTGACCGGTTTTGTCGTCTATAAAGTTGTAGCACCGGAAAAAGACGTAGTTCCTGTCGCAGAAGAAGTACAAGAGCTCGTTTCTGAGGCCGATTCGTCTCTTCTTGTCACTGTAGCCAAAAGCAAGGTCAAGGATAACGCGGTGGTTCTAACGGTGAGCGCATTAGCGAGTAAATATGCAACCGTTGGATATGAATTAACGTATGATAGTCAAGGACTTATAAAAGGTGTCAATTCAGGGAGTAAGCCTGTCGATGTCTCTCTCAAAGACACGTTTGAGAGAGAAGTGTATCTTGGTACGTGTTCTCGAAATGTGTGTAAACCTGATGCAGGAGTGAAATCAATCTCCGTCGCGCTCGAATTTATAGATACTTCAGGCAAAAAGAGCCAGATGTCGAAAGAATTTGAGTTATAATTAACTGACTAACGTATTTCAATCCCCAAGAGATTTTCTGCTTCTTTATGTAATATAGCAGCTTCTAGCGTTGCATGTGTTACGCGCATTGCTCTGATAGTACCAACTTTTAAATGAGAGAGGTGTTCAACTTGAGCGATGATATAAGGTAGTGTTTCTCTAAGGACGCGAGATGGATCTTTGGGCAAGGTCTCCTGAAACTGTCGAATTTTACTTTTTGACATAGGTGTGATTGTTCAACTGCACTATTCTCTCTCTCTCGACAACGTTTCTGTCAAGTTTGCGGTTTGAACAGGCTTACAGAACAGGCTTACAGAGTAAGCTTAACGTTTAGTGAGTTTTATAAGTAGTCAACTAAACACCGACCGGAAAATAGTTGACTATTTAATTATT
>CAYHQC010000017.1:0-12343 GCA_964358845.1 uncultured Gammaproteobacteria bacterium
GCATGTATTATACGACGCAGAGCGTCGGGGAATTGACCCGAAGAGAGATTAATAATAAAAAATAATCAATCTTTCTCCTTATCAGCCAGCACGTCTGGGGTATTCTCGTACCATCAAAGCCGCTCCTAGTTCGTGCACGCGGCTCAAGATGTGAATATTTCTCTTTCCCTTCCCCTCTTTACCGTTTGCAGGAACATAATTTCCCTGCACTCGAGCCCTCCTTCGCGTAAAGCTTCGGAAGGGCAAGAAAGGATATATGAAAAATCAAATTACTCTGACAGGAGAAACGCTCACTATTGAAGAGGTGGTTGCTGTGGCTCGTGCCAATGCGAAGGTTATTATACCGAAAAAGATCATTGAGCGCATACAAAAAAATTGGGATGCGATTGCGTTTATGTTAGAACGCGGTGATATTATGTACGGATTAAATACCGGCATAGGAGGATTTGGCGATGTAAAAATTTCCAAAGATAAAGCGGGTGATCTCTCCACTCGAATGCTACGAGCGCACTCTTCGGGATATGGAAATCCTGTAGACGTAGAAACAGCACGAGCAACGTTATTGTTACGACTGAACGTTTTTGCCAAAGGGTATAGTGGTTTACGGCCAAAACTTTTTCTTACCTTTGTCGAGATGCTCAATCGTGGCGTCACTCCGATTTTTTATGAAAAGGGGTCAGTCGGCACGTCGGGTGATTTAGCTCCCCTTTCTCAAATGGGACTCGTCGTTATCGGCGAAGGAAAAGCATATTACAAAGGAGAAATATTTACAGGAGATATTGCGATGAAAAAGGCGGATATTTCTACCGTGCCACTCGCCTACCGTGAAGGACTGGCTATCATGAACGGCAGTCAATTTATGACAGCAATTGCCGCACTTAATATTTACGATGCGGAAAGACTTATCAAACAAACAGAAATTGTTTGCAGTATGACCATTGATGTCCTCAACTGTGTGGAGAGTGCATACAGCAAAGAATACAATGAGGTACGACCATTTAAAGGACAAAATATTACCGCGTCTAATATTCGTGCACTTCTTTCTGGAAGTGATTTACTCAAACAACCCAAAAAATCAGTCCAAAATGCTTATTCTTTACGATCAGTGCCACAAGTCGTTGGCGCTATCCGTGATGCACTGGATTATATTCGGCCTATTACTGAGATAGAGATGAACTCGGTTGCAGATAACCCCATTTTCTTTACGAAAGAAAAAGTCTGCCGAACGGGTGCCAATTTTCACGGCGCACCCATCGGATACACACAGGATTTGTTGGGCATTGTCATAACTGATATGGGCAACATATCTGAGAGACAAACCAATAATCTCATGGACCCTGCGTGTTCCAAAGACTTACCGGCATTTCTCGTACAAAGTGCAGGACTTGATTCGGGACTGATGATATCTCAATACACCCAAGCCGCGTTAGTAAGCGAAAATAAAATACTCGCAAGCCCGGCAAGTGTCGATTCGATCCCAGTCTCTGGGAACCAAGAAGATCACGTATCGTTTGGAACAATTGCTGCAAGAAAGGCACGAGAAATTATCCGGAATACGGAAGCTGTTGTGGCAATTCAATTATTAGCCACCTGCCAAGCGTATGAGTTTCGTAAGCCTCTCAAACCGTCACCCACGTTTCAGGCGGTCTATAAACTCGTGCGATCCGTAAGCCCTGCGATTACAGAGGATCGTGCGTTTTATAAAGATATTGAAAATCTCGTGCCGCTTATACGCACATTCAAAGTGCTGGACACAGCAGAAAGGATTATTGGGAAACTCTTATGAATATAGTGCTCTCTAGTATCGGTATTGCTGTTCTATTTGGAACCTATGACCTTTTTATCAAGCTGGGGGCAGGGAGGTTAGACCCTGCCCTCGGTGCGATGGTTACCCAAGTCGCATCGGCGCTCACACTAGTTGGAGTATTTTTGTTCCAATATTTAAAACCCGGCGCTCCCCGCCCACAGGCAACAGTCCAAGGAATCCTATTTGTCACCATCGCCGGAGTACTCATCGCAACGGCATTGATATTTCTATTTTTTCTATTACAAAACAAGGCGGCGAAAGCAACGACCACACTTCCGACCATCCTGATTCTCCGAAACATCACCTTGGTAGTTCTCGGAGTAATAGTCCTACAAGAAAAGATAAGTGTGCTGAAAATAATCGGTGTCGGTATCAGCTTGTTGGGTATTTATTTAATTTCTATTTGAGAGGAGGTGATAATTATGAAACCATTTGAAACAAGGATAGAGTCACGGAAATCAAAAAGCACTACCCGTCCGCGGCGAAAAACTCGCGACTTGAACAGAGCAGCATATGAAGGTACGGATGAAGATAATGGCGATGATCCACAATCCCCACCGACAACGGCAGACGACGGCAATGACGACGGAATTCGAAACGGGGACGGATCAAGCGAATATAAAAGATTTAGAAGGAAATAATTATGCAAAAAAATAGAAATGTATCATTGTTGATAAAATCAATTCCGTGGCAACTCTATATCACTCGGGAGATGAACGTTGCCGCGGAGAACGCGATGCATGAGGGGTGGCTTGCATTCACCAGGAAAGCTCTGGGCAAGCCGCTCCTTTCGCGTGTCAATCTATACAAGAATGGCGTTGCCAATATTTACGTATCCGCAGATGACCTTAAAGAATACAAAGCCTATATCAATAGACTGTATAAAACAAACTCGCTTGGCGATTTGTACTCCGAATGCATGGATATATGCAGTCGTGCTGAACAACAAATACAAAAAAATATATCCTATACGCTATTGCGAACAATAACGCAGTCTCTTGCAGCCCCTTTGATGCTTCCGCGCTTAGTTGAGCTTGCACTTACCGAAAGGCTAAACTGGCAAAAAAATACAAAGATACAACAAATATTAGCTCAATATTCCGCGTTAAACGAATATCGCCGACCCCTTGTTTCAGAGAAAGTCTACCCTCTCTGGGCTCGTGTATCACCCAAAGACTCGCTCTTCCTCCTCCCGAATGAAATAGATACACTCAAGCCGACCGTTGCAACAAAACTAAGTGCTCTTCGATATAAGCAGAGTGCATATATAACTATTGATGGAACGACGGCAATTCTCACCAAAAACGTAGCTGCCATTTCATCTATCTTACAAACAAAGACAGATCGTTCTACAAAAGGAACGTGCGCTTCCCAAGGCAGTGTGCAAGGGAGATCACGCATCGTCATTAAAGCTTCAGACTACAAAAAAATAACAGACGGAGATATTCTGGTAACTCCGATGACCCAACCGGATATCGCCCCGTACCTCACAAAAATATCCGGTCTGATTACAGATGACGGCGGTGTACTTTGCCATGCCGCAATTCTCGCGAGAGAATTCGGTATCCCCTGTCTTACCGCAACAAAATATGCAACGCAATTATTACAAGATGGAGATACTGTATTTCTCGATGCAACAAACGCGTATTACAAAAAAATATGAAAAAATCAAAGTTCATCTCGTACAAATCAACTGTTTGGAGCATTCGAACAGAAAAATTCACTCGTACTGCGCTTTGTATAAACTATTACGAAGCGCCCAATGCTACGGGGCTTATTGTCTGGCTTCCTGGCATGAGTGATAAACCGATTGCAGATCGCAATAATCCTTTCTTATCCTATTTTATCCCGAGAGGACTACAAAAAAACTTCTCCGTCGCAGTGGTATGTTTTCCCGGCACGTTTGATCGACGATACATTGAAGAACGAACGCTTTCTACAATGAGACAAAACGTTTCTGACGCAGTCGTGGCACTTTCCAAACGTATTAAATATTATTCTAATCTAAAAAAAGTTCTTATTGGAAGAAGCGCCGGAGGAACACTCGTTGCAAGCTTTCTTGATGGCGGGTTTGAAATAGGCATAAGTATCGCCGGACGACTCAAGCTAACTGAGCTATATACCAACATCAGAAAAAAATTTCGCCAACGTCGCTTCTATCCAATGAATGCAGTCAAATCATTTTTACGAATACGGTATCCAGAAAAAATCAATAACAAAAACCTCTATTGCCTTAACGAGCAATATGTCAAAGAGTTAAGGATAGAAGAACAGTTGATCGAGCAATCATTTGATCGCGCAAACAAAGACGTAACGCTTCTTGCAATTCAAGCAAAAGACGATGATGTTGTCCCTTTTCAACTTGATCGCTGGGAGCAACTGGCAAAGAAAAATGGCATCCCCATTACACTTTTCCCGCTTTCTGTCCCGTGCGGACACGCGTTTGCCACACAACCCGCCATACGACTCACAACACAAATAATACTTTCGTTTATAACCAAGAAAGGAACTCGTTATGTCTAGACCCATGTATTACGAAGAAAAACCAAAGCGTCCGATCAAAGCACCTATCGGAATAAAAAAATCGTGTAAAACCTGGGACGCTGAAGCTGCCATGCGCATGCTCATGAACAATATTACTCCAGGAGTAGCTCTCAAACCTGATGAGCTTATCGTCTACGGTGGCACAGGGAGAGCAGCAAGGAATTGGAGAGAATACAACAGAATCATTAAAGCACTTAAAACGTTGGGTACTGATGAAACACTCTGTGTCCAATCCGGGAAACCGGTATATATCGCCAAAACCTATCCCGAAGCGCCGCGTGTAATTATCGCAAACTCCAATATAGTCCCAAAATGGTCAACACAAGAAAATTTTGATCGTTACGATGCTCTGGGACTTACGATGTACGGACAAATGACCGCGGGAAGCTGGATTTACATAGGCACCCAAGGAATTTTGCAGGGCACCTATGAAACATTTGCCGCAATAGCAAGAAAAAATTTCAACAGCGACTCGCTGCTAGGCAAATTTATCCTCACTGCCGGTATGGGCGCTATGAGTGGTGCCCAGCCAATGGCTGCCACGATGAACGAAGGAATCATTCTGGATATCGAAGTCCGACGGGAACGGATACAACAAAAAGTAAACGAGGGCTACTGCGAAAAAATTACAGATGATCTGGATGAAGCCCTGCTCTGGGTCTTAGGGGCAAAGAAAACAAAAACTGCACTTTCTATTGGGCTTGTCGGCAATGCTGCCATAATCGAGCCGGAGTTAGTCCGACGAAACGTGACCCCTGACATAGTCACCGATCAAACATCAGCACATGATTTATTAAGCTATATACCGATTGGAAATATCGATGAACTGGATCTATTGCGGTCACAAGACCCCACAGAATATAGGAAAAAGTCGCTGGAAGCAATTGCGCTGCAAACAGAAGCTATTTTGACCATGCAAAAACGCGGTGCGGTAGCAGTAGATTATGGAAACAACCTACGGGGTCAGGCGGAACTAGCGGGCGTTACGGTACGAAAAAAAGACGGGAGCTTTATCTATCCGGGATTCGTCCCTGAATACATACGGCCATTGTTTTGTGAGGGTAAAGGGCCATTTCGGTGGGCAGCACTATCTGGAGACAAGCGGGACATTCAAATTATAGACAACGCACTTCTTTCTACTTTTCCCAAAGACACTGCCTTACGGCGGTGGATTACATTGGCTCGTGAACGCATTCCTGTCATAGGCCTACCTACTCGTATCTGCTGGTTAGGATATGGCGATCGAGCGAAATTTGGATTAGTTATTAATAACCTCATCAAGCAAGAAAAGGTCAAAGCACCTGTTGTCATTGGCAGAGATCATCTTGATTGCGGAAGTGTCGCTTCACCCAACAGGGAAACCGAGAATATGAAAGACGGCAGTGATGCCATAGCAGATTGGCCGCTTCTGAATTTCGCACTCAATACGGCAGCTGGCGCAAGTTGGGTCAGTTTCCACAACGGGGGCGGTGTGGGTATCGGCAATTCATTGCATGCAGGCATGGTTATCGTCGCAGACGGCACAAAAGAACGGGCAAAACGTTTGGAACGGGTTCTTACGGTAGATCCTGGTATTGGTGTCGCTCGCCACGTTGATGCTGGCTATGAAAAAGCGCGAAAAACTGCACAACAAAAAAAGGTAAATATTCCGAAATAATATATAATGACTCGTATGAACAATGAAGTATTGGGCAAACTTGATGCTCTATTTATCACGAACCCAACAAACATCCGGTATCTGACCGGATTTGTTGGGTTGGAAAATAGGGATGCGTATCTACTCCTGCATTCTGACAAAGCATTTCTTTTCGTTTCTCAATTCTACACACAAGAGGCAAAATCTGTCCAACTTCAAAATTCGTTTCTCAAAATACACTTTCCACATATCAAAACTCTCGAAATAAGTATACTGTCGTCTGACAATCGCATCACGAAACAACTCCAAATAGTTTCTAAAAAAGAAAACATAAAAACCCTACAATTTGAATCAGATAATCTTTCAGTATCAGAATTCACATCGTTTACGAGCACGCTATCTTTTCTGAATCTCAAGCCTACACAAAACATCATCGAGACACTCAGAATGAAAAAATTCCCAAGAGAGATTACAGCGATCAGAAAAGCTGCCAATCTTACTGACGAGTGTTTTACGTTCATTCAAAAGAAAATTCATAAAGGAGTTACCGAATCCGAATTAGCATGGGAGATCGAAACATTTTTTCGACAAGCTGGCGCACAACTCGCTTTCTCACCTATCGTAGCGTTTGGGAAAAATTCGAGCCTCCCCCACTACTCACCCAACGGACAGGGTTCAACCCTGTCAGAAAACGATCTCATTCTGTTCGATTTTGGCGCACGAGTGGACGGCTATTGTGCAGACATGACTCGGATGATATTCATTGGCAAATCAAAACCCGAATGGATCAAGGCATACAATACTGTTTTAAAAGCCCAAACAACTGCACTCGATCTTCTTAGCAACCACTTTCATTTATCGATAAATGAAAGTGTTTCGAAGCTAAATGGAGCAGATATAGATCAAGCAAGTAGAGAAATAATCGAAGATTCGGGACTACCCACCTATCCGCATAGCTTGGGTCATGGTGTCGGATTAGATATCCACGAAGCGCCACGATTAACAATACATCAAGACGCGACACTCACTGCAGACATGGTCATCACGATTGAACCAGCAACGTATATACCTGAACAATTTGGCATCCGCATTGAAGATCTCATTCACATAACTCATTCCGGTATCGACATACTTTCAAAAAGTACAAAAAATATAACAATATTAGCGTATTAACATGTTAGCATGCTGCCATGTTGACACAGCACAGTATTTACTGTAATATACAGAATAGTTGAATAGAAAAAGCGTTAGAGTGGAGTCACGATCCACGATTCCTCGACAATGCTCGGGAGAACGCTGAAGACCAAAATGTCTTCCGGAGATTGAACCGTCATATACAATAGTCGATGTCGCCCAAGCGGAGTCGGCCTTGAGAGTTTCGAAGAAAAATGCTTCGAAAAACTAAGGATGGGACCGCGGGAGGTCTTTTTTTATTGCCTCTCGTTCCTTATGTATCACAGAGTTTGTGGTGCGTAACGAGCGGGAGGTTTTTTTATGTTAGACAAGTTAAGAAAAATACCAGATGCATATCGCAATTGGCGGTCTTCGATTGAAGGGCGCGAGTTGGAGCGCGATGAAATTGGACTACAGGAAGCAGCATTTATGCTAACTCAAATGATTACGAGAGATAGACGAATACCCGAAGCCGCGCGAGCATTGAAACGAAAATATTCATGGTTACCTAAAGAAGAATTACCATTTGTTACTTACGCAAGCCTGCTTATTCCAGATAGCCAAGACTATAATGTCGAACAGTTACGAACAGTATTTGGACGAGGCACATTTCGATTATATAAACGAAAATCTTTAAATGAATTAGCACGAGAAAATAATATAACATGGCGAGACTGCATTCGAATTTATCGTCAGGCATCTTTCATAGCTTTCGACAATCAAATAAAGCAAGCAAAACTTGAATTAACTGGGAGGGAAACATGAAAGAAATAATAACATATCAATTAGTAGATACTGCTGGGGAACTTAGCGCAATTGTGCTACCGCCTGTCTCAAACAGTGCCATGCCAAATGTGGCAACCTTTCTCATGCAAAAAAATGCACGAGTCGAGCAGGTTGGATTTCTTGATCAAACTGCAAAACCCACTACTTTTCGTATGATGGGTGGCGAATTAAGTGTAAACGGCTTGCTGGCCGCTGAATTTTTAAAAACGGGATCAACTCGTATTCAAATTCCTCGATCCATCGTGCGATCTATCGCAAACAATCAAGTCACATTCAATAGCATGACCTATCTACTATTACCAAACCCACCGATAACAACCGCAGTGTCGAGAGAACAAAAGGATATGTTAAGAACACTCACATCAAATAATCCTGCTTCCGGTATAATTTATTATCAAAAGTCATCCATTAAACCTCTCATCTATGTTCGCGGGACGAATTCGTATGTGTGGGAACAATCATGTGGATCTGGAAGCATTGCCTATGCGTTGTATTCAGGAAGAAGGCGCATCGTTCAACCTTCAGGCAAAATGGTTTCAATAAAAATCACCGACACGACCATATTCTATCAAGCCCAAACGTATGCTTGTCCAAAGGAAACAGTATTGATACCATCAAAGGAGGCATTATGAACACTATACTACCACTCAAAGGTTTATCCCGTACGGTTCAACCGTTGCGGGGATTTCGAGACTTTTTGCCAGCTGAAGCGATAAAACGAAAATGGTTAAGAGACAAACTTGCCACAATCTGTGAATCGTGGGGGTTTGCGCCGCTTGAAACGCCTACCTTAGAGCCACTTGAAATATTTGCCGGAGCAATTGGCGAAGACGAAAAGTTATTTTTCAAATTCAAAGATCAGGGAGATCGAGATGTGGCATTGCGCTACGATCAGACTGTACCGACCTGCCGCGTCATTTCAGAATATCAAAACTCTCTGACTTTTCCATTTAAACGCTATCAGATCCAACCAGCGTTTAGAGCGGAAAAACCGCAAAAAGGCCGCTACCGCGAATTTATACAGGTTGATGCTGATATTTTTGGTGTAAAAACACCGGACGCTGACGCAGAATGTATCGCGCTCTCTCTTGATATCTACAAACAACTCGGATTCAAACGCGCGTTGGTTCGCATAAACTCACGAGCATTATTCAAAGATATGCCATATGAAGCGATTGTATCGATTGATAAAATCAAAAAAATTGGAGACGACGGTGTCATAGAAGAGATGGTAAAAAAAGGAATCGAGCTTTCTAAAGCCAAAGAATACCTTTCCTACGTCAAAAATTTGAAACCCAATGAAGAAATAGTATTTATCCTAAAATATCTCAAAGACTACGGATTTCCTGATGACTGGTACGAATTTGATCCCACTATTGCCCGTTCATTTTCCTATTCCATGGGCCCCATCTGGGAAGTAGAAATTCCAGAGGCCGGATACAATATGTCAGTTTTAGGCGGCGAACGATACGATGGACTACTTGAGAAATTAGCAGGCAAAGACATCGGGGGCACAGGGTTTGGCTTAGGATTTGATCGCACACTCGAGGCCTGCGAAAACATGAACCTTATTCCTACGCTCTCTGCCGCGGGACAAATTCTTGTAACTGTGTTTAATGCAGATTTACTTCCTCAATCACAAAAAATAGCAAGACAACTCCGTGAGAGTGGCATCTCAACTGACCTGTATCCTACAAATGACAAATTAGATAAACAATTGAAGTTTGCCGATAAATCAGGCATCCCCTACGCTATCATCCAAGGCCCAGATGAAGCGAAACGCAATGTGATTCAATTAAAAAATCTTGCCACCAAGACTCAGGAAGAATTCACTATTGATCAAATAATTGCAAAACTCGCATAATATTCGTAAAATCTGCCATGAATCGCCGAACTACTGCCTATCTTTTTCTTATACTCGTTTCGTTAATCTGGGGCGCGGCGAGTCCAGTTGTCAAACATACACTCACGTGGTTTAATCCGTGGCTCTTTCTCACTTATCGATTTTTTCTCTCCACTCTCATCGCAATTGTGTATCTTTATGTCACGCAAACACCTTTTCCCAAAAAAACGTCGGACAAATTATTACTGCTTACAACGAGCATTATTTCAGCCCCCCTCTCACTCTTTCTTTTTTTCACGGCACTCAGTAAAACGACCGCACTTTCAGGAAGTCTCATCACCGCGGCTGGCCCCCTCTTTCTTGTATTAGGTGGCGTGTTATTTTTTCACGACAGAATACGAAAAAATGAAAAAATCGGAATAGCTATCACCATCCTTGGGACATTGCTGATCGTCATCGGCCCGTTTATCCTCAATAGCCAGATGGATACTCTCGGGAAACTCGAAGGAAACGCACTGATGCTTTTGGCAGTCATGACAGACATTGTTGGCGCTCTGCTTTCCAAAGAAGCAATGAAAAAAGGAATAAATCCTACCTTAGTCGCGCAATTTCAATTTATAGTCGGTTTTATACTCTTAGTGCCACTCCTTCTTCTTTGGCAATCACCTGAAACGATTGTATCTACACTACTAAACGCGCCGAAAGAAGCACACCTTGGGACACTCTTTATGGCAATATTTTCCGGCACGATTGCCTATACCTTGCGAAACATCGCCATCAAAACTATTGAAGTATCAGAGTCTGCCCTGTTTCAATACTTACAGCCCCTCTGGGCGGCAATTCTTGCTGTCCTCTGGCTTGGTGAAACTATCACAACATCCTACTTAATCGGAGGAGTAATTATTGCGATCGGGGTAATTATTGCAGAGAAACGAAAAAATTAACCTTCTATCTTTTTCCTTTTTGACTCTTTAATCACTTCTTTTGCCCTGTCTCTGGTTACATGCTGAAAATAACCACCCAAAGGACCTTCTTTTCCAACGAAACTACTTATTCCTAAAATATACTTTATACCTGTACTTGCTTCTGCAACTAATACTCTCTCAGCTTGATGTGTTAAAAGCTCATGACTAGGATCTCTATACACAGTTACACGCGGATTTAATTGTAAACTTCGTGAGTTTGGTTGCATATATTCTATACATTATACACAACTAACTCTAGTTTGCAACTCTCTTTTGATAATGGCAATTCGATGTGGCTTCATGTATAATTATTATCCATGAAGTCCGATATACATCCGAAATGGTTTGAAACGTGCGTCGTCTCCTGTGCGTGCGGCAATACGTTTACTGTAGGCTCTACCAAAGACAAAATTGCGATAGAAATCTGCGGCAAATGCCATCCTTTTTTCACAGGCGAAATGCGCTTTGTAGACACCATGGGTCGCGTAGAGCGCTTCCAATCTAAACAAAACGCCGCGAAAAATACCGTTTACGTCTCTAAAAAGAAAAAACTACAGCTTAAAAAGCAAAAAGACGACATGACTCCAAAAAGCCTCAAAGAGATGTTGATGGGAGCGAAGTAGTTAATTAGGAAAAAAGTTAATTAGTTACTTAGTAAGACTCAAACAATATTTTCCAATTAGCAATTGCTAATTAACTAAGTAACTCGTGTTGCTAACTAACTAATTCATATGAACACAAACATAGCCATCATGGAATTCAGGGCTGGACCTGGAGGAGAGGAAGCGAAAATTTGGGCGGCTGATTTGCTTCGTATGTATTCCCGCTATGCAGTAATTTGCGGATACAAGATTGATCAGCTGGATGACACGGTGCTTCGTGTCAAAGGACCGGATGTATTTACCAAACTGCAATACGAAGCAGGAACTCACCGAGTACAGAGAATTCCATCGACGGAAAAACACGGTCGAATTCATACCTCTACCGCCACTGTAGCAGTGTTGCCTGACGTGCCGGAGAACGAAGTGAACATCCGTACGGAAGAAATCACGTGGGAATTCTATCGCGCTGGTGGCAAAGGCGGACAAAACGTAAATAAGGTAAGCTCAGCGGTAAGACTTCGCCATATTCCTACGGGTATTGTCGTGCAATGTCAAAACGAGCGCGACCAATTCCAAAATCGCGCAGTCGCACTCTCCATGCTTCGTGCAAAACTCTGGGAAAAACAGCTAATGGAACGGGAATTAGCGGCAAACGAACAACGTAGTGTCATCGGTCGCGGGATGAGGGCGGAGAAAATCCGTACATACAACTACGCCCAAAACAGAGTGACCGATCACAGGATAAACAAAAGCTGGCACAATTTAGAAGATATTATAGAAGGCAAAATGCAAAAGATCACCGAGGCAATGATTTCTTAATTTAATTATCTCCGACTTTCTGTCTCTCTTTGACGTAATACTTCTTCCAAGTACCTGTTATACAATTTATCACATACGTCTAATAAACTCTGAATTTCAGGGGAAGATGCAGGTTTGGGCCGGTACCCTGTAAACTAGACGTAGTGTCCAAGGTTTGAAATACTAAAA
>CAYHQC010000018.1:0-12095 GCA_964358845.1 uncultured Gammaproteobacteria bacterium
TTGATGACGATGCGGGGGCATGGGCATGGTTTGAAAAGGATTGGAGTAAGCTGTCATTTACGGATTGCGTATCCTTTGCGGTCATGAAGCGCTTGGGGCTTACTGATGCGGCGACGTTTGATGAGCATTTTAACCGAGCAGGATTTATCGTTTACCCAAAATAATCAAATGACTTTTATGCAAATTATTGCAGATCTTCAATTGCACTCCAGGTTTTCCCGTGCAGTGTCTCCAAAAATGACGATACAAAACATCGCGATGTGGGCCAAGAGAAAAGGAATTGGATTAGTGGCCACAGGAGACTGGACACATCCTTCGTGGTTTCGGGAGATTGAAAAAGAATTGGAAGAAGTGGGGAATGGGTTACTTCAGCTACGACGCGCTGAGATCCCCGATAAAAATTTAGATCCGTCTTCAGTTTCAAGCGCCTCCATTTTATCAGCACAATCCTTAAGAGAAAGTGAAGCCGGACAAAATTTTATCGGGTCACCGCGCTTCAGTGCTTCCCCTTATTTTCTTCTTGCGACTGAAGTGTCTTCTATTTATAAACAAGGTGGGAAAGTACGAAGGGTGCATACATTAATTTGGGTGCCGTCTTTGGATTCTGCGGCAAAAATTGCACGAGAGATGACAAAGAGAGGGTGTAATTTATTGAGTGATGGAAGGCCAATTATTGGACTAACGTGTATTCAAATCGCTGAATTGGTTTTTTCTATTGAACCTAAAGCGCTCATCATACCGGCGCATATCCACACGCCTTGGTTTTCAACATTTGGATCGATGAGTGGGTTTGACAGTATACAAGAAGCGTTTGGACCGTATGCTAATCAGATTTATGCGGTTGAAACAGGGCTTTCTAGTAGTCCCAGCATGAACTGGAGAATAAAGGAACTTGATAACCGTTCAATCGTTTCATTTTCCGATGCGCATTCTGGGGTAAAGCTGGGAAGAGAGGCAACGGTGTTTGAGATTAGCGATCAGTCTTCAGCTATCAGCTATCAGAACATATATGATGCGATTTCTGCGCAAAGTCTGAAGACTGACGACAGAAGACTGAAAGCTAAAATAGCCTACACAATAGAATTTTATCCAGAAGAGGGAAAGTACCATTATTCTGGGCATCGTACGTGCGGCGTACGGTATTCACCGGAAGAATCGAAAGAGAAGGGTACAACGTGTCCTGTATGCGGAAAGAGGCTTATACAAGGCGTCGAACAGCGGGTAGGGGAATTGGCGGGGAGAACGACCGACAGTTTGCAGTTAACAGTAAACAGTAAACAGAAAGCAAAAGACAGGTTAGTAATTGACGATTATATTAAAATGATTGGAAGTAAAAAGTTTCCTAAGAGACCGCCGTTTGTGATGATGGTGCCTCTTATGGAGATTATTTCTGAAGTGATCGGATCACCGGTGACGAGTCCGAAAGTCGAGCGAGTATACACAAAACTATTACATGATGTTGGTACTGAATTTTATGTATTACTTCATGCGTCACTGCCCGATATTGAAAAATCTGCAGGAAGTATGATGGCAGAAGGCATTGACAGGGTGCGTAAAGGAGATATTTTTATCGATCCCGGATTTGATGGTGTGTTTGGCGTGGTAAAGATTTGGAAAAAAAACGAAGAAGGACTGGTAAGTAGGGCAAGGGAACAATTGTCGTTGACTCTTTAAAAACTGACGTGGTATGGTGGATATATTGCCCGCCACGATTTGCCTTTCGCCTTAGTAGATTTCTACTGCGGCTCAAGGAGCATTCGTTTGGCGGGTCCAAGAAACACTAAACTCATATAATCGTTTCAGTGTTTCTAGGAAAGGTGGTGAAGAAAAAATGGCAGTAACAGTAGCAACAACAAAAGGCAATGAAAATATGATGGCAGCAGCATCATATTTATTGGGATTTGTGACTGGAATTATTATGCTTTTAATAGAGAAGCAAAGTAAATTCGTCCGGTTTCACGCAATGCAGTCAACGCTTCTTTTTGGAGGTGTTTTTGTCGCAAACATTGCACTCGGATTCATCCCAATACTAGGATGGCTCGTGGGGCTCTTTTTAAGTTTCGCAACGTTTATTTTTTGGATTTTATGTCTCTGGAAAGCGTTTCAAGGCGAAATGTATAAAGTTCCTTACGTCGGCAACATGGCAGAAAAGCAATTGGCTAAGATGGCAAAATAGTTGTTTCATGTATACCCTTCTTACCTGAGTTTGCAACTTTTTCGTAAGAAAAATGTTGCTAACTCGGTTTAGAAGGAGTTATGCGCGGAACAATTCCGATTGTGTAGGGTATATTCAATAGACGTGAACAACTCGTGGTGCATGTGGGTTGTTCACGTTTCTTTGAACAGATAAGAAGATATGCGCTCGACGCTTCGGTATATGGCGTCGTGCATAACACCTTCTAAATCGATTCCACATTTTTTAAATAAAAAAATGTATACTCGATAAGAAGGAGTAACATGAAAATAATAGTCGGACTCGGAAATCCCGGTGAAAAATATACGGACACACGTCACAACATAGGATTTATGGTGGTTGACAAGCTCGCGTTAGAACTGGGACTCAGGAAAACTGACGGGTGGCAAAAAAGCAAAGCACTCTCTTGTGAAATAATCAAATTTGCCGATGTGCTGCTTGTGAAACCACAAACATTTGTCAATGGTAGCGGTACGGCTGTTTCAAAGGTAATTCAGTTTTATAAAGGAAATATTGAAGATGTGTGGGTGATCCATGATGATCTTGATTTGCCCATGGGAAAAATTCGCATACGCGTTGGAGGCGGCACAGCAGGACACAATGGCGTTGAATCAATTATTGCATTGATAAAATCTGATAAGTTTGTCCGTTTCAGATTGGGTATTGGACGAGGGACAGTTGAGACAGAAGGAAATACCGAAAAACATATGCATCAATCGTCTGTCATAAAATATGTGTTATCCCGATTTGGTAGAAGTGAAGCGGGAAATTTACGACATTTGGTAAAAAAGGGTATGGAGGCAGTACGAACCGGACTTATAGAGGGCATTGATAAAGCGATGAATAAATTTAATTGACAATGCAAACTATTGGATCAATTTTACAAACTTTTAATCCTATCGAGGATAAATATATCTCCCGTGAATTTCAGGCGTATGGCGTGTTTCTTTCTGAAATACTTGATGACTACAAACACAAATCACTCTATATTCGCTTGGCAAAGACGGTGCCACGCGCAATACTTGAGAAAGCACTCTCGTTTGTAAAGGACAGTAAAGCCAGAAACAAAGCGCGACTTTTTATGTGGAAAATGAAAGAATTGCGAAAGCCAATATAACGTATATGGATAAAGTACGAAATATAATCAGAAGGAAGCCCTTATTGTTTCTTACCACGTCAGCCGGCTACGTCGTCGTCGTATCACTTTTTAAGTGGGGAATACATCCGACGCTTGATACAGCGTGGTTTATGATTGGCGGATTTATAGGTATTTATTTTTTGGATGTTGCGGAGGATTTTTTTGACCTTCATTCTTCTCCGTTTCGTTCAGTGTTATTTATGGGGGCGTATGCTATCGTAAGTTTTTTTATTACGACATCGTCAAGTATCGCGCTTGCGCGCGGACTTGTCCTATCCCTTTATCTGCAATTACTTCTGTGGCAAGTGGGGGAGTGGCGTCTGACGGGAAGCGATGCTTCATGGTACAAACTGGTCGCTGATTCGGTGCCCAAGCGCACACAGGAGTGGTTATTATTTGGATTTATCGGGTTATTTATTGTCGAAACGTACCTTTTTATTCGATGACATATCGTAGATTTTACATCTATTGCAAGAGTAGCAAAATCAGCGTATCGTAAAAATATGGTTAAAACCCGCGTCACTAAATTAGCTACATCAACTTCGCTTGAACCTATTTATCAATTATGGGGCTGGATTGTCATCGTGTGGGCGCTGTATCGGTATTTTTTTCACCTTCCTGAATGGGCAGACGAATTTATATTTAAGCCTTTCGTGTTTTTATTTCCCGTGATTTGGTACGTACGAACGCGTGAAAAGCGTTCACTTGAATCCTTGGGAATTACGACAAAGAATATATTTACCAGTATCTATATTGGATTAGGAATTGGTTTTGTGTTTAGCCTCGAGGGGATTATGTCAAATGTCCTAAAATATGGCAAAGTAGAGCTTCTTCCAAACACCGTGTTTGAACAGTTTGGGATAGGAATGATGCTATTGTTATCTTTTGCTACTGCCGTTTCTGAAGAAGTATTAAGTCGCGGATTTGTTTTTTCACGACTTTTTGAAAAGACGAAGAGTTTGTCGTATTCCGTGTTTATGTCGAGTGTGATGTTTGTGTTTTTGCATGTACCAATTTTAGTCACTGGATTAAAGCTTCATGGGGTGACGCTTGTCCTTTTCTTTATCACGGATATCGTACTAGCGGTTGCAAACAGTTTGCTTTTCTATAAAACTCGTTCGCTTGTGGCGCCAATTCTCGTTCACCTTTTTTGGAATATGACGGTGGCGTTGTACCTTTAAGCTGGTTATTCGTAACACGCGTTACTTCGTTATATCGTAAGAAAATTAAGGAATTGCGAAGTAACGAATAACGATAAACGAAATAACGTTTTACGTCGCTAGCCAACCTCCGTCAACATAAAGTGTCGCCCCCGTTGTATATGAAGCCTCGTCTGATGCAAAATACACAACAGCCGCGGCGATTTCTTCGGCTTTACCAGCGCGTTTAAGCGGCGCTCTCGAGAGCAGCGCTTTGGCTTGTGCTGGATCTTTGAGCATCCCTTCGGTCATCTCTGATTCGATAACACCCGGGCCGATGGCATTAACAAGAATTCCTAAAGGTGCTAATTCATCAGCAAGAGCCTCAGTAAGTCCGATCACTCCTGCTTTACTGGCACAGTACTGGGCTATTTGGGGGAATCCAACACCTGCTCCCGCAGAGGCGATCGAGGAGATCATAATAATACGCCCTCCGCCGGTTGGCGGAATATTTTTTGCCATTTCCCGTGCAGCTCTTTGCGCGACGAAAAAATAACCCTTAAGATTGGTGTCAATTGTTTTATCCCATTGTGCCTCTGTCATATCGAGAAATGATGCAAATTCCGCAACACCAGCGTTATTTAAGAGAATATCTAATCGACCGAATTCCTTGACTGTTTTTGTTATCGCGTTGTCTATATCAGATTGTTTTGTCACATCCATGGCAATTGCGAGTGCTTGGTGACCATGAGACTTAATTTCTGCAGAGAGAGCCTCGAGTTTCTCCATTCGACGTGCGGCAACGACGACTTTGGCACCCTGATTGGAAAGAGCGAGAGCACTCGCTCTGCCAATACCGCTTGATGCGCCGGTTATAAATGCGACTTTATTTGAAAGATCAAACATATAGTTTTCCTTTTCTCCAGCTACTTAGTGCTGGTAATTGCCGCTTCCACCAAAGCGACGAGATCTTGTGGAGTATTAAGATTTTTCATAAGTGCCCCATTGAGGAAAAAAGTCGGCGTGCCGGGAAGGTTAAGGGCTGTCGCAAGGGACAAATCCTGATCAATAGTCGATTTTCCTGTCTCTGCTGTCATGTCTTTTTTAAATTGTGCCTTGTCGAGCGTAAGATCAGTGGCCATGGTGTCCCAAAGCGTATCAGAGAATTTGTCTTGATTGGTAAATAAATACGCTGCTGCTTCCCAAAATTTGCCTTGCGTGTTTGCTGCTTCTGCGGCGAGTGCTGAGGGAATGGCAAATTGATGTTTGGGAAGCGGGTAGTGGCGATAGACAAAAAGTATGTTATTTATATTTTTTTCTACAAGCGATTCAACGACTGGCGCAAAGGCCGCGCATGCAGGGCATTGGAAGTCAGAAAATTCGACAAGATATACTTTGGCATCTTTATTGCCTTTCGTGTGTGCTGACGTTGGAACGAGCGTTTCTTTGGGTAACGTAAGCGTGGCCACCGGGCGGGACAAAAATATCATGGCAGCAGCAATTATTACAATAGTCGTTAAAAGTATACCGAGGAAAAATTTGGTTTCTGATGAAATGGTCATGTTGTTTTTTGTATTTGTTTTTTCGTTTGATTATATTCGGTGAGAAGAAGCGACAACACAATCACCATGTTCACTGCAGATATCGCACACCACGTACAAATTCCTTTAATCACTGTTATTTCCGTATAGGTAAACCACGTGACAAGGCTTACCCCAAATATGCCAACACCAATCATAATTTTTGTGAGCACTGATTGCCACTTTTTTCCTTTTTGAAGGGTACGAAGGAATGCGCTGAGAGCTAAAATACTATAGCCTACGAGACCAAAGGCTGGGACTGGTATGCCAAAGGGGTAGCTTGCGGGGTGCTTTCTGACTATCTCACAGCCTGAGTTTATACAGACGATTGGCGCTTGTCGCAGGAAGCCTTGCAATACATAGACCGCCATGACGATGCCAAGAAGCGAAAGAATAAAAACAGTTCGGTTTATCCACGTCTTTTTTTGTTTCACAATAGTATTGTAAATGAGATTTAAAAGAGAGTAAAGCGGTCATCAAAAAAGGGTGCAAAGCCCCGCCTGCTACGCGTTGCGAAGCATTGCGGGCAGGCCTGCCTGCCGGCCCGCTTCGCCGGAGCTTAAGCGAGGCGAGCAGGTAGTCCACCCTAAGGGTGATAATTTAGTTACGTAAAAAATCTGATAATGGAATTAGTTTGATTATTTTGGAGTCTTTTTTTAAGATATCTTTCACATCCCAGGTGATGAGAGTTAGGTTATCACATTTTAATACTTCGGATCCTAAAATTAGATTATCAATTTCTCGGTCTTTTATTTCTGCAATATTCCCCACATAACTGACTTGAATTAACTGGGTATTGACCTCTTTTTCTCTGATGACAAAGTCAATTTCCTTACCCCCATAATTTTGCCAATAATACGAGTTTTGTACGTTATTAAAAATTAGATTTTCCATGAGTCTGCCGATATTGTTGGAAAATTCTGTGGAGAGATGAAATAAAAATGAATTATCAATAAAATATGGCTTTCTTTGAGCTTTGCCCCGCTTTTTAAGACTAGGAGTGTGGAGCTCTAGATTTTTGAGGAAAAAACTCTCGATAAGATAAGAAATATATCTTGAAATGGTGGCTTTGCCTGTCTCGAACCCTATTTGATTGAGTGATTTTGTTAAGCCCGAAATTGTATAATATGGAGAATTTAAGAGTAATTTAAGAAGATTGTTTAAAAGTTCGGCATTCCTGATTTTATGTCTCTCAATAATGTCTCGTGAGACAAAAGTGTTGTAATATTCGTTTATTATCATAACTTTTTTACCCTCATCTACCAGCGCGACTTCCGGAAAACCTCCGTAGGTGAGATATTCTCGGGTTAGATTTAACTGTAGAGTTTGAGGTAACGATTCAAATGTCATTTTTTTGAATCTCAAAAACTCTTTTAAATTTAACGGGCTTACGTTGATTGTCAATGATCGGCCGCGAAGCTCGGTGGGAAGCTCAGCGGATGCGAGCTTGGAGGAACTGCCGGTGATAAATAACTTGTGATTGGTAGTCTCCACTATGCGTCTTGCCCAGATGCTCCAGTCAGGAATGTTTTGAATTTCGTCAAAAAGGAGAGTGTAGGGTTTTGATCCTGAAATTTCGGTGAGAGTATCTATGATGTCAGTTAAAAAATTTACTTTTTTTGGTATTCTTTCATCTTCGAAGTTGATATAGAGGCAATTGTCTTGACCGATTTTTTTAGCAAAATCTAAGAAAAGGTAGGTTTTGCCAGTACGTCTAAACCCGACGACACTAATGATTTTTCTCACGGGTAGATCATAATATTGCATCAAATCAAGATCTCTAGGGAGGATGTCCGGCAGGGGAGTGACCCACCATTTTCTGATGATATTTTCAGCAAGTTGGCTCATATATTCATTCCTATGGAACAATAGTAGTAAATATTGTTCTATATGTCAAGTCACTTGATGAATTTTACGGATTGGCGTAGCGGGTGAGGACTAGGTAAGAAGCCACGGGATGACTGGTTGGGTGGAATCTTGCGAAGGGTTCGCGCGCTGATCATCAAGATAGAGGACGAGCCCCTTACCTTTTATATATTTCTTGATCAGAGTAAGATTCCCGAGTTCACGACCTGCATTGTGATCTGTAAGTGCTAAGCAAACTTGGAAAAACAAGAATTGATTATCTTGTTTGACGACAAAATCTATTTCGTACCCATTGGCGTCCTGCCCAAAAAAAATATTGTCCCGGCCATAACGATACACAAGCTCGTTGTAAACAAGGTTCTCCAGTCGCTTCTCATCATTTTCAACTCTCCCGGGAATAAGGAGATTGTCGACCACATAATATTTGGCAGTGCGTTCAAAAATACGGCTAAGACGGTAATCAAATTTTGGTAAACGACTAAGGGCGTAGGCAGTCTGCCAATAGTAAAGATAGCTATCCAGTGTGGTGGGGCTGACTGATATGCCGCTATTTTCCAAACGACCAATAATTTTGCGAAGTGAGAGAGTAGAGGTAAGATTGCTACAGACAAATTGAAAGGCTTCTTGTAGAACATTTATTTTGTCAATTTGATACCGCTTGACGATATCATCAAGAATGATCTTCTTGATAAGGCCATCTTTATAGTTATTGGCTAAGTTGTCTGGCAGACCAAATTGCTCGGAAATACCACCACGTCTAAGATAGGTCATAAAAGCCTGGTCAAGTTCGTTTTTATGGGAATAGTAGGCGAACTCAAGATGCTCGTGAGCTACGTATTCGATGAAACGAAAGGGCATAATTTCTAGAGTCAAACTCCGACCTGCGAGACTACTGCTGAGCTCACCTGATAGTAGTTTACTATTACTGCCGCTTAAAAAAATGTTGTATTTTCCTTGTTCGTAAAGGGTGCGGACGAGTTTCTCCCAGTTTCCCACGAGTTGGATCTCATCCCAGATAATATAGATTGGGTGTTCTAGACTGGCTATTTCTCTAAGGTATAGTTCCCAAACTTGGCGAAGATGCAAAACGGTTTTGATCTCTACGAGAAAATCATGTTCAAAATTGAGATAAAAAATATTGGTAGCGAGGACACCTTGACCGATGAGGTTTTTGGCAAGCATTTTGAGAAGATAGGACTTACCACTGCGGCGAAAACCAATAATCGCTTTAATGAGTTTGGTTTTACTGCCTTTAGTGAGCCATGAGAGATAATGGTCTCTCTGTGTGGGTGCCGTAGGAGGTAGGGCAAGTGACTCAGTAATAGTCTGTCGAAGTTTTTGTACTGTAATCATACAGTAACTTTACAATTATCGTACGCAATTGTCAAGTGATTTACGGATTGGCGTAGGGGATGATGGTGAAAAAATCAGGCTCATTTTTACTGGAATTGATATTTGACGATGACAATGCCGGAGTCGCCAGTGCCGCCAGTTCCATTATAACCACCACCAGCTTGAGCACCCACACCAACACCGCTGCAAGGCCGAGTCCCGAAAATTTTAAGAAGACTCTTGATTATTAGTGTCTTCAGCTATTTATTTCTATACCGTGCACCCCTGCCAACCCCTAACATTTCTATCTTCTCCAGACCCTGAAGACGTATGAGTGCTTGTTTGACGGTTGCACGAGAAATGTTGGTGCTCGTAACGATATTTCCTATCGTTACTTCCTCTTTACTTTGTATATAATTCCAAATCACAAGTTGATTTTTTGACAGACTAGACTCGACCCGCTCATCTGTAATGAGATGAATAGCATGTGTTGATTGTTGCAGAACAATCTCAAGGAAAAATGACAACCACGGCTCAAGATTTTCCTTATCTGATCCAAACGTGTTTTGACTCTTGCGAAGCGCCATATAGTAATCCGGTTTGTTGTCTTCGATCAGTTTTTCGTGAGAAACATACGGAATATAGGCATATCCAGCTTGGAGTAACAAAAGGTTTGTCAGGACTCGAGAGAGTCGGCCATTACCGTCCTCAAACGGATGGATTTTCAAAAATTCAACTAAAAATGACCCAATAATCAAGAGCGGATGGTGTGTCGTTTTTGCGAGTGATTCTTGCTTCCACTGGATAAGATCCTGCATGGAAGCAGGTGTTAAATATACCGGTGTTGTGTCAAACAGTATTCCTATCGACTCTCCAGCCTCATTGACCATAACGACTTTATTTTCTTTCTTTTTGTATTCCCCTCTGTGGAGCACATCTTTATCTCCATACTTCAAAAGTTCTTTATGGAATGACTTAATCAAGCCTTCGCTCAAATGGAGTGTCTGCCAGCTATCAAACACGTTTGTTAGTAATTCGTAATAACCTTTTACTTCTTGAACGTCTCGATCTCGAAACTTCTGTATCGAAATACCACGCATGAGTTTTTCAATATCCTCGTCAGTTAACCTTGCTCCTTCAATACGCGTTGAGGCACCAGTTGAGGTAATAAGCACCGATTGTTTGAGGTTGCCCAAAATTTGAGGATGCAATCGTGCTCCGGCAGACCATTGCCCTTTGAGCTCATCTATTTTAGCAATTGTTGATAGAATACGGGAAATACTCTCTGACGAGAGTTGATTTATTCTCGTATCTAGCTTTGAAATAGTAGTCATATGCGTTTGGTTAGTTTAACTATAACCAATTATAGCCATAAATAGCCAAATGTCAACCATTGCCGCCACCCCCAGATCCGCCTCCACCGCTGCCACCGCTGCCGGCAGGCAGGCCTGGGTGCCATTAGCATAGCTTGAACAAACGGTATTATAGCGATTAAGAAAGAAACCCAAACAAGTAAAGAGGGATAGTCCGAGGGTCCCCGATAAGAATATCATCTTTTACAAGATATCCGCCGTTACCCTTTAATTGAGAAAAAGTTTTATTCTTGCCTCCGATCTCAAAAATAGTGTCTTGGCACTCAATGTCTGCCTGTTTAGAGAAAAAGACGTGGTAGTTGGCATTTTGCAAACTACTAATCACAAAGAGCTCACGTGACAGACCAATTAGTGGTTCTTTACCTATTTCTTTGTTGAGAGCGTAAAGAATATTGGGATTATCCAAATAAATCTTTTCCGCATCCCGCACTAAAGCGTGTCCTTGTTTGTTTTGAAGAAGAAAACGCAGAAGTCCTGAATCCTGCAGAATCTGGACATACTCGGAGATGGTAGTATAGTCTTTTTTTAAACTCCCGGCCAAACGGTTTATGTTCACACTGCCGGGTTCTGAGGTGGCAAAAAAATAAATTATTTTTTTTAGGGTATCAAGGTTGGAAGTGTTCAGGGAATAAAAACTACTTACATCTTGGTAAATAATTTTATCTACAATTCCCCGCAGACTATGGCTGTAAGCCTCATAACTGCCCATTTCCAAAAAGGTGGGGTAATATCCTTCCCGAAGATATTGTTTGAGAAACCCCAGCAGTTTTGGAGTCTTGGCCAATTTTTGAGAATGGACACCGGCATTTTGACGCAGTTCATTCAGTGATACTATTGGATATTTCTTTTTCTCTTGAATTTCCAAGAATTCCCGGAAGGAAAAACCATACATAGTTTTAAGGATAGCTCGGCGGGACAGATCGTATTTGCCCTTAATCAGATCAATACTGGAACTCCCGGAAAAAATCACTGATAGTTTGGGGTATGAATCGTAGATATTTTTCAGCTCCTGATTCCAATTTTTATAGCGGTGAATTTCGTCAATGCACAATAACCGGCCGTCAAAATCCTTGACAAACTGGTCGACTACTTCCAAAAGCGTGTGTTCCACAAAATAGAGATTATCAGCAGAAATATAAAGAGCTTGACTGGAATCACGATAATGCTCTCTTAAATAATTAATAAGAAACGTTGTTTTACCCACTCCTCTCCCTCCCACAATGCCCATCAGCCGGTTGTCCATAACAAAATTGTCGTAAAACCTTCGACGATATGATGGAATTATTTCTGCAAGTAGGCGGTGGTAAATATCAATTAAAACATTCATAATTTTGACTCTATTCAAATAATATTACCGAAAAGTTTGGGTGAAGTCAAGTAATCATTGTGGCGGATTTACTGGCAGGCCTGAGTGCAGGAGTCCTGACTTCTATCATTTAGTGTCCCAAGGAATTTAATACGTTAATTTTTTGG
>CAYHQC010000019.1:0-11956 GCA_964358845.1 uncultured Gammaproteobacteria bacterium
GACGAAGCATTAATGTACACGACTCTGTAAACGGCATGCATACGTGGCCGCGTGCTATAAGAGGAGTATTCATGGTAAAGAGTCGTTCTCCTACAAACCAAAAAATACTACCGATTGATTGTTGTTTCACAAACTGTGCTACCGCCAACATGGATGAAAACAATGCTCCTACGACAAGCGCCTGAAAATAGTGCTTGGATTCACTCTTGTGGGTTGCTACATAAAAGGTAACAAAACCAAACAACACGACCTTGATCCATCGATAAACGGAAACCTGCCAGGAGATAGCATTGAATATATTAATGACTGCTATAGAGAAAACAATCAAAAAAAGCACGCCATACACTATGTTTTTTTTAGACCGTAGGCGCTTGAACTTTTGAAAACGGAAACCTGCGAACACATAAAAAATCATGGCAGTCAACGCGAGACAATCGGTAAGATAAAGAGTGGGGGACAGATAATCGATGCGCCTTCCTAAAAAGAGTGTCCATTGCGGCCAAAAATGAAGCCCTAGTTGAATCGGAATACAAAAAACAAGAGCGCGCATCAAATACACGGATAGTCGTTCTGCCCACATACTCACATAGTACTCTCTGTCTTTGCTCTTGGCCTTACCAGAAGCGTTCTGTTGTCGCCGTCGCCGGTTGATTCTGTCTCAACCCGATCATCTCCCGAAAGAGTCAAGTGAACGATACGCCTCTCAGATGGGGACAAGCGAGGAAGATCTACCTCTCGACCCATAGAAATTGCACGGTCAGCAGCTCTTAGCGCCATATGCATAAGCGCTTCCTCTCTTTTTTCTCTATAGTCGCCGACGTTTACATAAATCTTTACCCATCTTCCCAATTCTTTTGAGGCAATAATTCCAATTATAGCCTGCATGCTTTCAAGTGTTTTCCCATGATACCCGATAAGAAGCCCTGTTTCTTCAGTTTCAATTGCAGCGCGAAATGATCCTGTTTCGTCAGTGGTCACAACGACTGATCCGATTAGCTCAAGCTTCTCTAAGATTGTCTCAATGATGTGTTGAATCACAATAGAGTCTTCCATATGTGTTATTCCTTATTTACACGCAATTGCTGCATGATACCAAAAAGACCAAATATGTTCCAGTAAAGAGATAATCCCAAGGGAAACTGAAAGGCAAACATGCCAAACATAATGGGGGTTATAAGCATCATTTGTTTTTGCATCTCCGCCGCCGTGTCAGTCTTTGGCTCCTCAGTCTTCAGCTTTCCGTCTTCAGCTTTCAGATTCTTTTTATCTGATGACTGACTGCTGACGACTGATGGCTTCACGGAGGGCATCATCAACTTACTCTGCCAAAACTGTAGTGCTGCGGTGATTATGGGAATCGAAAGCAGCCACCAACCGTGCGTCTGCCATAACGATGGTTTCAAACCAAGGCTTACCCCAAAAAACGAAAGATCAAATGATTGGATGCGTAACGCAGGAAGGTACACCACCGTGTTGATATCTGAGACAAGCTTCTCCATATTTCCATTTTGCAGCACTTGATAAAACACATTGTAAAGCGCTATAAGTACCGGCATTTGAACGATAAGCGGCAAACAACCGGCAGCAGGATTGACTCCGTGTTGTTTATATAAATCCATTTGTGCTTTCTGCAAAGCGGGTTTATCACCTTTGTGTCTTGTGGTAAGTGCATCAAGGTGCGGCTTTAATCCTGCCATTTGTTTGGCGGACCGCAGCTGGGCGCGTGTAAGAGGATAGAGAAGTAAACGAATAGTGATAGTAAGTGCTATAACGGCAAACCCCAATGGCCCCGGCACGTGTATGGCCTCAAATGCTTTATAAAAAACCATTAACAAATTAATGATCGGCCAAACAAAAAACTGATTCCAAAATGTCATTTCTACCATATTACAATTAAATAATTCGCTTTAACGGTACAGGGTCAAACCCAGATCCTCCAAGCGGATGACACTTCATGATTCGTCTCACCCCCAAATACAATCCGTATAGTATACCATAGGTGTTGACTGCCTCATATGAGTATTGACTGCATCTTGGTGTAAATCTACAAAGAGATCCCGTCGCAGTGCCTGTTAGTCGGTGAAATAGCGGCGCAAGTATCCCTGTATCAAGGGATAAAAATCGTTGATAAAAGCGAATGCTTGATAGCACAAGTTTTTTCATGTCTTCGGCATATTCAATAAAGCAACTGTTTGTTTCAAAATAGGGATGAGTATTTTTGTCGAAGGGGAGACTATTTTTTGATCAACGACTATTACGTATCCGTAGGATGGCAAAAATTCTTGGAGTAAAAACATAGCTGCTTGTCGCAAACATCGCTTTATTTTATGACGCGTAACAGCCTTCTTCTCTGTGCGCATCGAAACAATAAACCCGATCTTTGGGGAATCATTCATGGGCAAAGAAAGAACTACAAGCTTTAAGCCCTTGAAACGCACAAATCTTCCGCGCTGCAACACAAGACGCATGTCTTTTGAAGAAATCCGATACTGTTTTGGAAGCATTATACGGTAAGACGCTTGCGACCCGTAAGTCTGCGGCGCTTTAACACTTTTCGGCTTATTGCCGACTTCATGCGACTTCGAAACCCGTGTACTCGTTTCCTTTTTAGCTTTTTTGGTTGATAGACGCGTTTTGGCATGTGTGTAGTATACCAGATAATTTCACTCGGCCGCAACCCGTCTTACCCAAGTGGCAAACTGTTCACCTCTGTCTTTATAATCCTTATATTGATCAAAACTCGTTGCGGCGGGGGAAAGCACACAGATTTTACCCTCTTTAGTGTTTTTGTATGCCGCACGAATAGCCGCTTCCATAGAGGAGGCTTCTATTATATTCATATGACTCTCTTTATTTGATCTCAACATAATGGCAAGCTTTTTCCCCGTCTGCCCCATAAGAATTATTGTTTTTATAGACGAGTGAACAAGAAATTCCACAAGCTTTTCATAAGAAACACCGCGATCAAATCCGCCTGCAATAAGCGTTTCCGTCTTATCACCAAGAGACTGTATGGCATGTATAGTAGCTTCCGGAATTGTGGCGAGACTATCGTTATAAAACCGTATGCCTTTGTATTTGCCGACAAATTCGAGTCTGTGAGGAAGAGGCACAAACGTAAAAAGCCCTTTTTCAATGTCTTTCGATGAAAGAGAAAAAATGGCGCAACAGGCAAATGCTGCCATAATATTTTCTTTATTCCCCAAAAGGGGAGCGTTGGCATACGTCTTTCCACTTTCTGTGTTGTATGCTATTTTACGGGCCAGAGACCGTTGCGCAATTTCCCTGGCTGTTTTATCGTCCTTGTTGTATATCACGCTGTCTTTTTTCGTTTGAAATAAAACTATGCGCGCCTTTGCCTCATAATATTTTTCAAACGAACCATAATAATCCAAATGTTCTGAAACTACAGGAAGAATTATGGCAATCTGGGGGCTGTATCGAATATCAGCAAGCTGGTGACTCGACATTTCAAATACATAAATCGTTTCCTTTGTTTCGTCCTCAATATAATCAAGAACTGGTTTCCCTATATTTCCAACTACCCGAACGTCTGCCATTTTCTGTGACAAAAGATGAGCAATAAGACTTGTTGTGGTGCTTTTGCCTTTCGTACCCGTCACCCCGATTACCATCTGTTTTGTCCGCGAAAAAAATATATTTGCTGAACTTGTGACAAACCCTCCTCTGGCTTTATAGGAAACCAATTCAGAAAGGGCGTCTGGGACCCCAGGAGACCGCACAACAGTTTGAAAATGAGAAAGAGACGATAACCACTGTTTGCCGCTAAAAATATTTAATACAGGAAATAGGGGGACAACTGACTTTTGATCTGCAATGGACACACGCATCTTTGGATAATTTTTTACGATATACCGATGAACGCTTTTTCCTTCACGTCCGTAACCCACTATAAGAATATCGCTTCCGCGTATTTCACTTTCTTGTTGCAATATTTTTTTCATTGCTTCTCCTGTGACGTAGTCCACGCATCCATGATAAGGGTCAAGTGTTCATCCGGCACATTATGCATATCACTTATATGATCAAAAGAACGCAAAGATAGTTGCGTCACGTCGCCGTCTTGAAGTCCCGCCTCTGTTTTTATACGTAAAAGTCCCTCCGGAATCTCTCTCCCTATTTGTTTATATGACTGCAAAGAAAGAAGGAGTGCTAATTTCGCTTCTTCTCGTGTGCCGACACATTCAAACGGTTTTACTGATATAACGCCGACGAGTTCACGAATAAACTGAAGAATTGCGGGTCTTTTATAATAATCATCACCAAATATCTGCATCATTTTCTCATACGTTACAAATGGAAAAAGAGTGAGGTACGTAAACGCACATTTGGCACAATCGCCGCACCACATATTGGTGGTGCGCAGCGTATTACAACTTCGAAAAACCAGCAAGAGTTCCGGCACGCGAGAAAACATCTTGCTTATTTGAATATCATGAAATGGCCGCATGGCGCTAAAATATGAAATAGACGGCGTCAATACTTTGTGGGCATACGCACGAAACAGATTTTCATATCGCAATGACTTAGAATACTGATGGTTTATCTCAATACCTTTATACAGAACATTTCCTTCATTTGCACTTTGCTCGTTTGCTACCATCACATTTTCATACCCGTACATCGCTGCAACCGTCACGCCAATAAAAGACAAGAGCGCTGAGAAGGGTGTATGTCCGTTTAAGTAACCGATTTTATTTAATTCAAGAAGTTTTGGATCAAGTGTTCGGGTAACCACGATTGGATCTGATAGACCTAAAGAACTGATTATTTCTAACGCTGCTGTAGACGGATTTACCACGAGTGGCTTCATCATTCTGCCGCTTTTTGCCAAAAGAGATAGGAGAAGTGCCGAATCTTTGCCGCCTCCTACCAATACAAGGTCAATAGGTTTTGTCGCGATATCAATAGCCGGCTTATCTTTTTCACTCGTTGAAAGGATGGTAACAAAATTTTCTGTCGTAAAATCTATCCCGTTTGCATAATAAAATTCTCCAAGCCCGTGAAGAAAGAGGTCCTCAATAAATCTTCTTCCCGTGAGGCCTAAAGGACCCGCCTCAATAACCAGTTCTCTGGGACAGGCAAGCTTCCAATAGCTCACGGCTTCTAAAAGACCCATATGGAAAATAAAATTTTCAAATAGTTTGGAATCAAACGCTTCTTTGTGGGGAATTGTTATTGTGGGATGAAACCAAATATCAGGCTCAAGAAGAAAATTGTATGTTATGGTCGTCTCGTCCTCGTGAGACAAAATATCGTATGAACGGTATACCAAGCGTGGATGTTTAAGGCGCAATTCTTCAAGTCTCATAAAGGTAAACTTTATCCTTCTAAATACTTCTTGCCCAATCGAATAGCTTCTGCAGAAAAAAATTGTTTTATCTTTTCCCATGAGATGGGAACAAGCATTTGAGGCATATCATCAGTATCAGCATCGATAAAAAATGTCATGCTTTTTATCAGCGTAAATGTATTTGCTTCAAATACATGATACTTTTCGTCGTATAAAGAAAACATCTGGTCTATCGAAACACCGTGGTTTACCAATGTATACAAATCAATGAAGTCTTTTTTTGTATTCCGATCAGTTATTGCGACAAGCTTCATGGCTGCAATGTCGTGTATGTGAGCAATTGAGACTCCCGTATACTTTGTTGCAGCTTGAATCATTGGGTAGGGATAATAAAAATAACTATATTTAACAGAATTGAATGTGCCAAGGAGGGTATTTTTTTCTACTGTATCCTCTTTAAACGAACCGAGTGCCTGTAGTGAACGGCTCATTTCTAAAGCATCAAAAGCTTTCTCAGAAAAAAAATCAAAGTCCACCGATTGCCGATGTCCCATCTGAAGCGCTAACGCTGTGCCGCCAGCCAAGTATCCGTCTTGTACAATGCTACTTTTGCCTAATACGGCCAATGCTGTCTGCGCGTCTTGAGGTAAGACGGATTCAAACATGCGACCTCCTTTTCAGAAATTCCTAAATACTGCGCCCAAAATGTGCCTGTACGCGGTGAAAAATCGCGTCGATTTTTAAACGCATCAATAACAATCTGACGCGGCATGGCATGCAAAACCCACCTTGCGGCCTCAAGATTTCCTTTATCTAAAAGCCGATTGATGACATATTCGGGAGAAGTGCGCGGATTCACTTTTGCCGAATCCACATCCCAAAAAAATCGATAGAGTGAGGGGGGTATTCGGTCTGGCAATAATACATCATTCATATAAGCGTATTATACTGCATTTACGGTCATCTAACATTTTTGACGAGCTCGTGAATCAAAAGACGAAAAAGAAATACTATTGATAAACCTGCCAATCGAATATCACCAAGAAGGTTCTTGCTTTTGACGTAGGCTACATCACTTTTCATCCATGCATCAAAATTTTTGTGATACTTGCCCGAAAGTATAGCGGGGGAGATAATGCCAGGAAGTACTTCGTGGCGCTCACGCATCCAAGGTTTAAGTTTTTTGGCTTCAAAAACAGGCAGCGGTCGGGGACCGATAAGCGCCATCTCACCCCGAATAACATTAAAAAGTTGAGGCAACTCATCCAGACCCGTATGGCTCAAGAATTTTCCCAATGGTATAAAACGTGGGTCATTCGCTATTTTAAACGTCGGGCCTTCTGATTCATTTTTTTGAATATATTTTTGCCGCAATTTCTCAGCATTAATCGCCATCGTACGAAACTTATACATCAGAAACGATCGGCCATCTTTGCCTGTCCGCAATTGACGAAAAAAGAGAGAAAAACCACTTGTGAGTAACAATCCGAGAATGATTATCACCACGAGGGGAAACGAAAACAAGCACAATAATCCCACAAATAATCCATAAATCATCTGCATTGTCGTATAATACCACCATGAACCGCAATATTGAACATTTTTTTGAACTCTTGTGGGGGATGACAGAGAAAGAGCTTCGCGCACGCTATAAATATACGATATTTGGCTTCTTGTGGCTCGTCGCTAATCCAATATTACAAATGCTTATCATTGGCTTTGTCTTCACATTTTTTATGAAAGAACCGGTTGAACATTATTACTACTTTCTTTTTACCGGACTTCTCGTATGGAACTTTTTCTCCCTCTCGCTTACCAAGGCCACACCATCAATCGTCAATGAACGTTCGCTTATCAAAAAAGCATATTTTCCACGTGCGGTCATCCCACTTTCAATCCTATTGTCTAACTTTATTCACTTTGCCCTCGCATTCCTTTTGTTTTTAATGCCAATTCTGTTTCTGGGGACAGTCTCTCTTACGACACTCCCATATCTTATCGGCGCCATAGGGTTTCTCGTTCTTTTTACGTCAGGGTTGAGTTTATTAACCTGCGCCCTCAACGTACGATTTCGCGATGTCAATTTTTTTGTTCAGGCTATCCTCATGCTCTGGTTTTATGCCACACCAATCGTATATTCTCTCTCCCAAATGCCCGCCAATCTTCTCTGGCTCTGGCGATTTAATCCGATGACGAGCATTCTTCAATTATTTCAACATGCACTTCTGGGAGCTCCTGCTCCGGGACCTGCCATGCTTGCTAGCAATATCACAGTTATGATGATAATTACTGCTCTGGGCATTCTCGTCTTTCGGGATGAGAGTAAAACATTTGATGATTGGGTATGAAAACACAACAAAAAAACATCGTCATCCAGCTCACCAACGTCTCCAAAAAGTACGAGATCCATCACGAAACCTGTTTGCGTCTGGAGGAGGCCCACGCTGGTTAAGAAATTTCAAATGCCTTCTTGACAACGATGCATATATTGGTATAAATTAGTACTAACTATGACATCGTTAGATAAATTCAGGGTGTACCAAAAAATCCAATCCTCAGGATTAGTTATTTTTTCTAAACATGATATTGCGAAAATATGCGATATAACGAACGATAACACTGCATACAAACTGCTCCAACGCTTGGAGCATGCACAAATCATTAAACGGATCGCATCTGGATCGTATCAATTAATCGATGCAACTATTCATGATTTTGCGATTGCAAATATCCTCTATAAACCATCATACATCAGCTTGGAGTCCGCATTGGCACGATATAGCATCATTGCGCAATTTCCATTTACTATTACGTCTGTCACTCCAGCAAGAAGCAAAACAGTGGGGGAATATAAAACATATGAATATATACATATCGCACCTCATCTCTACTACGGATTTATAAAAGAAGACGATTATCTTATCGCGACCCCCGAAAAAGCTCTTTTTGATTCACTATACCTCATGTCGAAAGGTCTCAAAAAACTTCCCCTCGACGAGATGGATATGTCAGCTACGAAAACAAAAACATTCCGTAGCTATTGCCAAAATACGCATATTGAACAATTTCAACGGTTTCTTTCACTAAAAAATATACTATGATGGATCAAATTACCGCAGCGTCTCTTGCAAATAAACAAGAAATTGACGCATATACGATACTACGGGAGTATATCCAAATTAGATTTTTGGATATATTTTTTCGCGTCGTGAAGCCAAAAACAATATTTTTCAAAGGGGGTACTGCGCTACGCCTTCTGTACGGATCTGAAAGATTTTCAGAAGACTTAGACTTTACCGTTCCATCAAAAGAAAACCCTTTTAAGCTGGCAAAACAAACAATGCTCAGACTGAAATCAGAAATTGCTGATATATCCATTAAACAAATGGATACACTTGCAGGCGCTAGTGCAAAAATTAGTCTGAACGGCTTTTCTCCAAATCAACCACTGACCATCAAGTTAGATTTTTCTCTTCGAGAACATGTGCTCATGCCACAGGTCGCTGCAGTAAAAAACAACACACCCGTCGCAGGTGTTTCTCTTGTTGATGCTCTTTCAAAAGAAGAAATTCTTGCAGAAAAAATTCGTGCTGTCATAAATCGCAAAAAGGGTAGAGACCTCTATGATCTATGGTATTTATTACATACTGAAACACTAATTGAACGAGACCTTATCGAAAAAAAACTTGCATACTATCATGAGAAATTTCAACCCGACTCACTTTTTACTGCTATTGCCAGGTGGAACGAAAAAGATTTATATCAAGATATAGCAAAATTCCTTCCAAAATCTCAAAGAAGAATCATAGCTGAACTTCCACGTTTAACACAAGCTCTTCTGAAGAATTCACTATGAAAAGTTCTGATATCGCCATCCAGCTCACCAACGTGAGTAAAAAATACGAAATCCATCACGAGAAGCCCACGCTGGTTGAAAAATTTGTGAAAGGCAGAAACGAGACCTTCTGGGCACTACAAAATATAAACCTAACAATTAACAAGGGGGAGCGGATCGGCATCATCGGCCCCAACGGTAGTGGAAAAACGACACTCCTCAAAATCATTGCGGGTATCACGACGCCCTCAAGCGGCCATGTTATGACAAGCGGCAAAGTTGTCTCCCTTATCGATCTTGAAGCAGGTTTCCACCCAGACCTTACGGGCATTCAAAATATATACTTAAATGGTATACTTATTGGCTTACCCAAAAAAATAATTGACGATCGTCTCAGCCATATTATTTCTTTCGCGGATATCCATCAGTTTATTGACGCACCGATGTTCACTTACTCAAGCGGGATGGCGCTCCGTCTTGGTTTTGCCGTTGCAGTACACGCGAATCCCGACATCCTTATCCTTGACGAAAGCCTGACCGTTGGAGATAAAGTATTCCAACAAAAAGCAAAAAAAAACTCGATGAGTTATTTTCCAAACAAAAAACATTTGTCATTGTTTCCCACATTCCCCAGCTTCTGCAGCTGTATTGCAAACGGTTTATTGCCCTGAATAAAGGCGCTATCGTACACGACGGCAACAATAAAATTCTTCATGCATACATGAGGAAAAAATGAGATATACTATACATCCTGCCACAACAAAAATTGGTGTATGAAGATTACACGACCAATACTTCACATACGGGACACCATAGGTCTATGGTTGGTAACAAACGCGTTTTCCAAATATCTGTTTAAACAAAACAGATCTATTCTTTTCAACCGGGCTATCATGCGTGCGCTTATCAACTATTATAATGGGGACGAAGGTCACCAAACAAACGTTTCAACTGGGAACATCGGGTTTGGGTTCATCCATTTGTCGCTGATTCTAAACATTAAACCAAAGCGGGTTCTATGTATCGGATCACGGAAAGGTTTTATTCCGGCCGTTTGCGCCCTTGCGTGTGCAGAAAACGGATTCGGTCATGTGGATTTTATTGATGCAGGATATGGTCTTGAAAATACAAACCATTGGTCAGGAATTGCATGGTGGAAACGCGTTGACCCAGTCAAACATTTTTCGTTTTTAGACGTGAACAAAACCTTGACCGCGTATATCATGACAACATTGGAATTTTCAAAAACTTATCCGAAACAAAAATACGATTACATATATATTGATGGCAACCATTCGTTCAAAGGTGTTCAAACTGACTACCGTTTATTTTGGCCACGGCTTTCAAGGGGTGGTTTTATCGTTTTCCACGATACGCATGTCCATCAAACTAAATTATTAGGAAAGTTCGGCGTATGGAAACTATGGAAACAATTGAGTGTAAAAAACGCTATCTCTTTTCCTTTTCCTAAAGAATCAGGATTGGGAATCCTGCAAAAAAAATAATGACATGTGGATCGCACAACTCAACATAGGTCACAAAAAAATACTTATCTTGTGTGTACTTTACGCAACTTTTTGGGTTACCGCAACAGTATGGCCAATTTCATGGCAAGTAATTATAAACACTTTTTTTATTTCCCTCTGGATCGCACTTAAGTAATCCAAATCATATGCTTGGCATACAAACAAAAATTAAACATATACTTTTTCGTTCACTCGTAAGAAAAAGTATAATGAAATTCCCTCAAAAAGGCGTGCATGCGTTGATTATCAAATCATACTTAAATAAAGTAAAAAAAATTCTTCTGTCAGACCGGAAAAAGTGGAATCTCGGCTGGCTGTTAACTCCGCCAAACCCTCTTGCAATTTGGACATATCGTTTTTTTGTTGATGTAAACCCAAATCACCTTGGAAACTGGTCTACACAACCTAACGCGCATGGTGGAACTCAGAAACTTGAACAGGAAAACATCCAGGCATTAATTGATTTATATCACGCAGACAAGTCTCATCTCGAGGGATATATTACATCAGGCGGTACGGAGGGAAATCTTTTCTCAGTATGGGCTGGCAATGCGTATTTAAAGAAACATTGCACAACAGAGAAAATATGCCTCCTTCATACAAGCCTTACTCATTACTCCGTCGTCAAAGCTGCACATATAGCAAATGTTGATATAAAGATTACTCCTTTAAATTCATCCACGTGGTCCATGGATCCCGATGCTCTCGTTTTCTCACTCCACCATCTTTCGCTCAAGGGTTACCGCGGGTTTCTCATTCCGCTTACCTTAGGATACACACTAACCGGTACAAGCGATCACATAGATGACATTATCAAAAAAATTAACAAATTTCATCGTACTCACCCTCACATACGATGTTATTTATGGATTGATGCTGCCTTAAACGGCCTAATTACTCCATTTATTAGTACACGCTTCACACCCTTTCAGTCTCGTCTCATCAATACCATCGTCGTAGATTTTCATAAATTTGGTGGCACACCGTATCCTGCGGGCGTTATCCTATATAGACGACGCCTACGAAAGCTCATTGAAAAACCAATTGATTATCTTCCAGACCATGATAATACGGTACTCGGATCCCGACCAGGCGCAGCCGCAGCATCTATATGGACGATGATTCAATTAAATGGTGTAGACGGATTCAAAACAAAGGTATACAAACAGAAAACCATTCTGAAATATTTCCTGCAACGCGTTTTACGAATATTTCCTCACGCTCATATAATAGACTTGTTGCGTAATTTCCCATAATCAGGCACACTAGAGGGATATGAAT
>CAYHQC010000020.1:0-11951 GCA_964358845.1 uncultured Gammaproteobacteria bacterium
ACTGATTATTTGCCATCAGCTCAACGACTAATAGATAGACGAAGAGTATGGTAAGAGATCCCAAAAAAGCTGAGGTAAAGCGTGCGCCCATAGCAGTTTTACCAAAGAGTGCTACTGCAGGAATGCTTGCGTATACCATGCCTGATAATTTGTAATCATCAAAAGATCGGAAAAGTAATGGGTATGGTTTGCCGTATTCATCTTTGCCGGTTTTAAGTATGGAATATGCGTTATACGCGATTGCTACTTCATCATGTGAGAGTGAAGGAGGGACTGTCGTAATGTGATAAAAACGCAAAAAAGTCCCGAGTACTAAGATTGCAAAAAGTGCAACAAATGTTTGTTTCGTTTGATTCATTAATTATTTATTGGTATCAATGACAATAAAGTGAGCTTGCCCATTTGGTAGATAGACCGTATCGACTATTTTAGACGATAAAGATGATGGTGCTTCGTTGGCTTTTGTGATCAAAAGTGTGTTTGGTAAATTGATATCGCTGCCCCAATCAATAGCGCGAAATGTGAATCTTCCAAACGCTTTCACATCGGTAAATCCGTCGGAAGAGATTGGATATCGTATCGCCTGTTTTTGATAAAGCGCTGGAACATAGTTTCCATAAAAGAGCATATAAATATAGGGAGACTCTTGAGGAGTAGAAATAATAATATTTTTATCTTTGTACTCAGGTTTATTCACGATGACAGAGAGTTGTTTGTAGCTTGAGCCCCAATATTGAGCTTCTTCGTAGGGAAAGTGAATAAAGTATGCGTCTTTATACACTAAAAGCGACCAAGCGTAGAGAAAACCAACGATGACAGAGAAAAGCAATTTCTTATTTCCTTGAATGAAAGTTTGCGCTTGCTGGATACCGAGGGCCACAAGAATAGATAGTGCGGGAACCACGGCAAACATGCGATTGGAGTGTGGCGCGTCTTTGGTAATTGCTGGAGCGACTCCAGCTGCAAGTAGCCACCAAAGGATGAGTAAATATTTTTTCTTTTTTATTTGGGTCAGGACAAAGCATAGACCCAAGAGAAGAAAGATGCTTTCTATAGGATGCATATTTCCATACCCTTGTATGTTGTGAGCATGATTTTTGCCGCCTGTGATAAAAAGAAATTCAGGTGAATATGATTTGAGATAATTTTGCGTTATGGTGGTAAGTGCGTATATGGGCTTGTTGTGCAATAACCGAGAAAATAATGCTGACGGGTTGGTATGGGATAGGCGAACAAGTTCGATCTTTGTATGAACAATGGTCGGATCGCCAAATATTCCTATACCTGATATTTTTGTTTTGTTGGCACTAAGGAGTGTAAACGATAAGATTATCGTGACCAGTGCTGCCGATACTCCAGCACTCACAAACCATTTTGGTATTTTAAACACCTCATCTCGGTATAGAAAAATAAGACCTAAAGCAAAGAGAGTCGTAAATATGTGATTGCCATGATAGGTGTAGTAGGTAAGTGCAAAAAGAATTCCTGACATCGTAAGAAATATCGTACGTTTGTATGTAAGAGCTTTCAAAAATAAGATCGTTGCAAGGGTCACGAAAAGTATTGCGACGTTTGATTCACTCTCAACCCGCGATATATGTATATGCCATGGCATGATGCTTAAGATAAACGAAGAAAGAAGAGCAAGCGGGACGTTTGCAAACAAAATGCGCACCAGTGCAAATAATGCACCAATGGTGAATATGCCGGCGAGCGCAGAAGGGAGCCTGACGCTCAACTCTGTAAGCCCTAAAACCTTCACAAACGGAATACTGGTGTATATATATAATGGAAGCTTCCAATCTCCGAATGATTCAAATGATAGAGGTAAAAATCTGCCATATTCATCTTTTCCTGTTTGAAGGATTGAGTATGAGGTATATCCTATACTTGCTTCATCCCTATTTACTCCTGGCGGAATACTTGAGAGATTATAAAGTCGTAAAAAAGAAGCGAAGATGATGATGAGGGTAAAGAGTATTTTATGGATGGATTTCATTGCTTCCTTTTTTGGTGTGTGAATACGACGATACCAATAAATAACCCCAATGACAAGGCTGACACCCATAATCCTACGGTGAAAGAGATAGGTTCATACGAAAGGTCGATCGTGTGGTCGCCTTCGGGAAGCAATATTCCATTCATAGTCCAGTTCACGTGATATAAAGGAGTAGGATTTTTATCAATATATGCATGCCACCCTTTGTAGTAGGTGTTTGCGATTACAAGCATGGTAGTCCCTTTCGTTTTTGTTGCTGCTTGTATTACATTTGGTGAATAGATATTCATTTCTACACTTCCATTTCCGCGAAGTATTGGTATGGTGGGATCAGAAACAATGACGTCTGTACTCGGATTAAAGGATGGATGAAAAAATATCCGTTCAAAATCTTCTTTTGTGTTGGCTACACTTGATCTAGTTGCTATCCTAACAATTGATGGTGCGTCAATATCGGTAAATACACGCCAATCTGAAACGGTAGTGAGTGAATAATTATTGGGCGGGAATGTTTTTTCACTCGTGCCGTTTTCTTGTCTATCAATGATAAGGGAAACACCAAGTGAGCGAAGAATTTGTTTTCGGTAGGTATTGTCTTGAAAGTCAGCCTCACCAAATCCGGATGCAATGGTCGCATCAGAGCGATTATTATTTCCAAATAAACGAAGAAGCTTGCCGTCTTTGGACGCGCCTATAAATTCGCCGTACCATTTAGGATACAGTGGATCATAGCCATTGGGAGAGTAAACTCGCCAGAGTGTCGGAATATTTGCGTCAATCGCCGCAGTGCCATACCCCCAAAACCGCATCGGTTTTTTTTGACTTTTGAGGTAATCGCTCACGGTATGGTCAGGATACATATATGACGTTGGGACAAACGGGTTAAACTTGAAAAATGCGTACGAGAGATCAAAAAAATGAATTGCCAAAAGAATCCACAGTATTGGGATCATCCATTTTTTATAACGAATGGCAATGTAAAAGATACATACGGTTAATGCGGAAATAGCGCCGCCATAAAAAAGTGCACGGAGAGCGACCGACGCATGGGTTTTAAGCGACGGAAGAAGCATAAAGATGCTTGCGATGATAAGTATTCCTGCACATACTTCAATTGCCCGAATGATAAGCTTTTTGACACTATGTGTTTCTTGTATCCACCCATCGACGCCGAAAGCTGTAAGTACTGATAAGCAAAATGAAAATATAAATATTGAAAGTGTTGGACTGCTTGACGATATGATAGGAATTGAGAATGAGTAGAGGAGGGCTGTTATAGGATTTGCTGTAATATATATGCCAAGAATGAGTACAGAAAGAGCGTAAAAACGTACCAGAGTAATTTTATAGAATCGTAATGCAGAAAGAAGGAAAAATAACGGGACGAGCCCTATGGACGTTACTTTTCCTACATAGGTATCTAACGGCCAATACGTGCGAGAAACAGGATTGCCATAAAGATTTGGGAAAAAAGCCATGAGTATTTGCCATGGCTGGATGAGGATGGTTTTCATCATTTGTTCATAAGAATGATTAGCTCGTGCCGCGACACGTAATAGTTCAATACCAGGGACAAGTTGTATGGCTGAAATGCCGAATCCTACAAAGAGGGAGAGAAGTGCATAGAGTTTATTCTTTCCTTGTAATCGGTATGCGGCATACAAAGAGATAAACAAAATTGCATATAACGCCACTTGTGGATGACCTGATAGTAATGAAAGAGTGATTGAAAGAGTGAGCAATGTGGGGTTAAAATGTTCAATTGCATAAAGTGCTAACGGAAACCACGCCATAATGTGTCCGACCGTGTTGTACTCCAGCCATACGGTCATAAATCCGCTTATGCCGTACGATATCCCACCAAATAGAGAAGCGAGAATGCTTAGCTTCATGATACGTAAATAGAGGAATGTAAAAAAGATTGCGAGTAAGGGCTGCAATGCTATAAGTACGGTCCATGCAGTTGTCTCGCGTAAGAAAAGAAAAAGGGTATTGAAAGGGTATAAACTTGCTGATTGAAAATTGGCAAGAAGCGGAGTGCCTGAAAAACTATAGGGATTCCAAAGTGGAACATTTCCTTCTTTCCATTGGCGTATAGCCTCTATTCGCCAAGGATACATTTGTCGTATTACATCTGGGTATTGTGCTTTATTTGGTATGCCGCCAGCGCCATAGCCATCATAGGAAGTAACTTGCCACGGTTTGAAGTGAGAAAGAAGAGAATCTCCGGGAAACGGGATTGCCCCATAAAAAATAGATTTGTAAAAAAGAAAACAAACAAGAATTATGCTTATTCCTGCCCCAATGAATATGTCTTTGAATTTCATAATCGTTTACGTTGAAAAATTATATATACAATTGTCGACGAGAGGAGAGTAAGGATGCTTGCCGTATTGCCAATCGTTCTTATTGGAGAATTGCCAAAAATAACCTCGACTTTGTGTAATCCTTCAGGGACGTTAAATGTGATCCTGCCTCTATGGTTTTGGTCTTGAAATTCAATAGGTGTTTTTACAGAATCTACAAAGACACGCCAACCCGGGAAGTATTGCGTGTTGTCTATCATACGTACCGGCGTCTGTGCGTTTATGGTAAATGAGTGTTTGATGCTTTTTTTGTATGGATTGGTGATCTCACCCTCACCCTCGATGATTTCAAATGGGGCAATCGGGTATGATGACGCCGGTCCGTCAGACCATATAAGATCGGTCTCACCAAAATACGTTGTGTTTAAAGGATAGTTCCAATAATCAGTTTCTATTATTTTGTCGTAGCCTAATGGCGGATTCCAAAATACAATTGTTGAAATGACTGAAACGACGGAAAAGAAAGAAACAATTATCAAGTTGAGCTTTTTATTTTTGAAAACTATTATGGCGCCAAGAAGTGCTGTACCTAATCCTACAATGGAGAGAAGTCTCCACGGAAACTGAAACATGCGTAAGGTTTTTACCCGTTCCCAAATAGGAGAGGAAATCGGCTGCATGAAAAAAAAGCTCATCATGATAAGAATGAGACTAAAAAATGTTATTGATAAAAGACTGGAACTTTTGATTTTTTTGACCAATAAAAGATAGAAAGAAGAAATGAGAAGGATGCTTTGAATGAGTCCAAGATATACGGTAATGCCTCCGGTTTGAAGCCTAGCGGAATTGGTGAAATTAGGAATAAAAAAATTCTGAATTGGTGCAAAGTGTGATAGATACATATCTTTCATAAACAAATCGCCGTACGTATATTTTCGCTCCAAAACTGCTGGTAACCAGTAGAAAGTTGTTAATCCCAGTCCGATGATAAGCGGCAAAAGTGTGATGAGACGATTTTTTGTTTTCGGTGTAAAGTAGAGAGCAAAAAGAAATGCGACAGAGAAACTTACTAAACTAATTGCATTATGGGAAAGCACTAAGAACGAAACAGCGATACTTGTGTTTAGCAGATAGAGTGGTTTTGGATTTTCTGATACTAACAATATTCCATAAAGCACGAATGGTAGAAACGAGTAGGTATATGCTTCACCCACACTTCCACGAACGACCAGTTCGACGAGATGAAATGGCGCAAATTGATAAAGAATAGTCACCAAGTATGCGCGTGGTATGTCGCCAAAGAGTTTACGACTGAAAAGAAACATACCAATTCCTGAGAGGAGAAAACTTATAAGAAGCGATATCTTAAACGATGCGACAAGGCCAAATGAAAAAAAGAGGGGAATGGAGGCGACAAGATAAGGCAACTGATACATAAAATTAAAAAGAGGCATACCGACACCGAAATTTAATTCACTTGCCCAACGCGGTGGAATTTGACCATACGAGAGCTCTTTATAATAGGAAGCGAGTCGGGCAAGGTGTACTGGTCCGTCATGCGTGTGCGGCATGGAGGACGTGAGAAACATGGCTATAAACGGAAGAGTCGAGATTGTCAGTATAGCTAAATAGTGCTTTAATGAGTGCATGCGCATAAGACAAATGAGTGGACAAGCCATCTTTATTATAATACTTCTTTTGGTCTCTGTAGTACTGCGGGTATCAAATCTTACAGCAGGCACAGAGTTTTTAGGAGATCAAGGAAGAACATTTCTTCATGTATTGAGCGCATGGGAATCAAAAACAGTGCTACTTTTAGGACCTACAGTCCTTAGCGGTCAACACTTGGGTCCTGCATATTATTTTTTGATCGCACCGTTTCTTATTGGATCAGGATTTCAACTTGTTTGGGGAGCATATGCCGTAATTTTTTATGGATGTTTAGGAATACTATTTAGTGCGTTGGCGTTTCGTCTATTATTTATACCACCAGTTGCCGTGTTTCTTACCGCTTTGTGGGCGCTAAGCCCGTTTGGCGTGGGGAATGATCGATTTCTTTGGGAGCCCAATATAGTTCCATCTTTTGTCATGCTTTTTGTGTACGCCATAGCTTTGATACTTCGTACAGAAAGAAAATTTCTCGGGAGTCTTATTTTAGGATTATCTGCTGGAATACTTGTACAGCTTCATTATCCAAATTTATTATTTATTCCTCTCTCCGGATTAGTATTTATTATTTTGTTTTACAATGACAAGAAAAGTCGGACACTATGGATAAAATTTGTCGCCGCGTGGATCATTATATTTCTTTTTGTTTTGTCCCCATTTCTTGTGTATGAATCCACTCATGATTTTGAGAATACCGGAAGTGTTATTTCACAATTTATACATCCTACTCTTGCACCAATCAGAAAACGGCAAATACTTTATAACTTCATTGACTATGCCGGCCGAGTTACAGGAAAGACGCTCCCTTTCTCTCTAGGGCTTCTTTTAAGTTCCGGGATTATTATTTTCTTTACGATACTGTGGTTTATAGTTTCAAAGAATGACCTTTCATTTCTTCTGCTTGTTTGGATAGTTGGGGGAGTGGGAGCGATGTCTTTGTATAGGGGGGTTGTATATGATCATTACCTGTATTTTCTCGTTCCGGCCGCATATATAGTGTTTGGGACTTGGGTAGAAAAAGGGTTTAGTATACGAAGAATCAAACCGATTGTCTTTACCATACTTGCAACTTTTCTTGTCTTCGTTTTTTATCAAAGTGTTTTATTGGTTTCTAGAACGCCCGCTCGAAATGATATTTTAAAAGTGGAAAAAGTTATTGATATAGTGAAAAAAGAATTGGGAAGTAACGCATTTAGTTTTGGGTTGGTTTCCTCGCCGTCGTTTTCGGATCTTCACTACCGTGCGGATTTTTCTTTACAGGGAATGAATGCAGAAAAAATTACAGGCAATGATAATCAAATTGTGCTTGTATGCGAAGCCCGTGTATGTCCATTTATTGATCATGGAGGCAAGATACAAACATTTTGCAATGAAGATCATTGTAAAGGGGATTATCCAGTAGTTGATCTAGACACGTATACAACACGCGTAGTAAAAACTGATGATGTTATCGTGTTGTTTGGGGTACAATAGACCTAATATGTCGCCAATTATTGATAGCGTGCTTCTTTTCCTGCTTTCCATTCCCGTGGTTATGAAGTATCGTATCCTTCCGATTGAGGGAACCCCGTATTGGTTGTTTGGATTGGTGTTTCTTTCGTTGGTTCTAAACGTTTTGCTCGCGTACAGATCAATGATTCTTACAAAAGCAAGTCTTTTCGTTGAAAGGTGGCGTGATGTTCTGACCTGGTTTGTGCTTGGAGTTGTGGTATTTCTTACTTTGGTAACTTCCATGGTTGATCGTAAAAGCGTAGCGCCTGTGTGGGGGGTTCATGATATTGTTTTGCAGCAAGAAGCTGCCATGCGGTATTTGTTAAACGGAAAAAATCCATACAAAGAGACGTATTTTGGTACACCTGTTGAATCATTTAATTACGATGAGCCTGATAATGTAGAGGCCGTCAATCCTGCACTCTATCATTTTGTGATGCCTCCTTGGTATCTTTTGTTTCCTTTTGGATTTTATGTAGTGGGTGTTAAACTGTTTGGATTTTTTGATGCCCGCATGGCACTTTTATTTAGTATGGCAGGAATTTTGTTCATACTTTGGAAGTGGATAAAGGATCAGAATTTACGGCGAATGGCAGTAATTCTCGTTTCTCTTTCACCTTCAATATTTGATTATTTTATTGAGGGAAGAAGCGATGTGTTTGCGTTTTTCTGGCTGCTTCTTTCTCTCTACCTTTTATCGCTAAAAAAGCCTTTGATTGCTGGATTTATTTTTGGTCTTGCCGTCATGAGCAAGCAAACGATTTGGATAGCTGTGCCGTTCTATTTTATGTATCTTTTTGTCACAGAGGTAAAACGGAAAAGTCGCATGTGGTGGTCAGTAATCATTACCTTCATTGTTTGTTTAGGCCTTACACTCCCATTTCTTTTGTGGGACGCAAAGGCGTTTATCGATAGCGTTATCTTGTATCTTACAGGAGCTACTGTGACAAGCTATCCTATATCAGGATACGGATTAAGCATGGTGCTTTTAAGCATTGGTGTTATCAAAAATATACACGAGTTTTATCCTTTTTATCTTTATCAACTTCTCTTTGGATTGCCTCTTATGGTAATTCTTCTTCGGTGGATTATAAAAAGACCTTTGTTATCTACTGTGTTATTCACCTACGGAACATTTCTTACATTGTTTTGGTATATGAGTCGATATTTTAATAATAGTCATATAGGATATATATCACTTATTTTTTTGACAGCAGGAATATTATTTATGAATGAAAAAATTTTGGAAAAATATGAAAGTTAGCTCTATTCTATTGGGAATTATTGTTGTTTTTGCAGTATGGTTTAGACTTACAAATCTTACCTCTAATCCGCCAGCGCTTTCGTGGGATGAAGTATCTATAGGCTACAACGCGTATACTATTTTAACAAGTGGCACTGATGAGCATGGTGTACGGTTTCCCTTGGGTGCCTTTGCCGCATTTGGTGATTACAAACCATCACTTCCTATTTATCTTACTATACCTTTTATCGCAATTTTTGGTTTATCTGATTTGGCAGTTCGGTTGCCATCGGCTATTTTTGGAATACTGACGGTGTTACTTATCTATTTTCTTGTGAAGGAGTTGTTTTCCAATCAAAGACTTGCGCTGACAAGTGCCTTATTTTTGGCTATCTCCCCGTGGCACATTATGCTCTCCAGAGCTGGATTTGAAGCAAATATTGCAATATTTTTTATTACACTTGGCGTATATCTTCTGCTTGTTTCACGAAAGAATCCAAACGTATTGTCTTTTGCTTTTTTGCCATTTGTCGCAGGCATGTATACGTTTAATTCAGCGCGATATGCAGGACCTCTTATCGCGTTTGGAGTGCTCTGTTTTTCGTGGGGTGCAATTTCGAAAGCGAAAACTTTCCTTTATAAGGGATTTATTATCGCGGTAATTGCGTTACTGCCGCTCATGCCGCATCTTGTCTCTCGGGAAGCCAGACTTCGGTTTCAAGAGGTGAGTATATTTACCAATCTTGAAACGGTATTAATTTCAAATGTCAGAAGCTTGGCAGACAGCAACGCCTGGTGGTCCAAAATTGTTCATAATCGTAGAATTGGATACGGAAGGGAATATTTGCTGCATTTTTTTGATAATCTCGAGCCGCGGTTTCTTTTTATAAAGGGCGACGGGAATCCGAAATTTTCTACCCAGGATATAGGACAGTTACTCCTTGTCACAGCTCCGTTTGTTTTTATCGGATGGTTAACACTATTTTCGCGACAGACGAAAATAGCGGGATTGCTTCTATTTTGGCTTTTAGCCTCCATAGCGCCCGCAGCGGTTGCTCGTGAGACGCCTCATGCGCTTCGGGTGGAAAACGGTTTACCGGTATGGATCATCGTCACGGCATATGGATGCGTACAGTTTTTGGGTGTGTTTGTTGGCAAAAAACTGCGGTTATTGGTTGGTATTGTCATGGTTCTTTTAGTGCTTGGAAACTTTGGTTATTTTTGGCATACGTATACGACACATTATAAAAAAGAATATTCTGGCGAATGGCAGTATGGATACCGTGAGGCAATTCAATATGCCGAGAGTGTGAAGGATGATTACGACGTTATTGTTCTAACTGAGAGTATCGGGAGACCATATATTTATACTTTGTTTTATGGAAAGTATGATCTTTCATTTTTTCAAACGACCAAAAATGCCTCGTTTGATAAAGAGGGATTTTATAATGTTTATCGGTTTGGCAAATATCGATTTGTGCGACACGTCAATGAGAAGTATGAGGGTCGCGTGCTCTATATACTTCCGGTAAACGAAGTCCCGCAGAACGCAAAGGTTTTAAAAAACATTCCGCTATTAAATGGCTTTATCGGGCTTGTGATATTTGAGTTGTAACCATGAAAAAAACATTAATACTTATATCAATTGTCATACTTGCCGCAATACTACGGTTTTGGCAGTTAGGCGTCGTGCCGCCAAGCCCTGATTGGGATGAAGCGGCGTTAGGATACAACGCATATTCGTTGCTTAAAACTGGCAAAGATGAGTACGGGACGCGGTGGCCCCTGGCACTTCGATCATTTGATGATTATAAACCGCCGCTTTATGCATATCTTGCGATCCCAACGGTGAAGTATTTGGGATTGTCTACGTATAGTGTTCGTCTACCGGCAGCTATAAATGGCGTGTTGGGTGTTATAGGCGCATATTTTCTTACGGTCGCACTTTTAAGTCTTATTGAGACACAAAAAAGAAAATACACAGATATTACTGCCGTTTTGCCGTTTATGGTTATGTTTTTGTTGGCAATTTCCCCATGGCATTTGCAATTTTCGCGCATTGCATTTGAAGCAAACATCGGTGTGACCTTAAATATATGGGGAATATATTTTCTCCTACGATCTTTGCGTCAGGGGGCGTTCATGCCATTTGCTGCGGGAATTTTGGGTCTTGGGTTCTATGCGTATCATAGTGAGCGCGTGTTTATACCACTTTTTCTTTTACTTGTGTCCGCATTATTTTTCAAAAAATTTCTTTCAAAGTGGAAATATGTATTGGTATCTCTATTTGTAGGACTTATTATCGTCGGTCCATTATTACCCGTCGTTTTTGGAAAAGATGGACTTACGCGGCTCAAAGGCACTAGCAGTCTCTCTGATCAGACGGGGTTACTCGCTAAAAGCGTATCAAAGTTAGAGGATGATTTACAAAATGGAAATCTGATGGGATTAATTTGGGAGAACAGAAGAATTGTCTATATAAAGACGATTGCAGAAGGATATTTGTCGCATTTTTCTCTCAAATGGTTGTTTCTAAGTGGTGACAACGACCGACATCATGCACCTGATACGGGACTTTTGTACCTTTGGGAGTTGCCGTTTTTATTGTGGGGTATGGTGACGGTGATAAAGCGCGGCGGTGTTTTACGAAATTTACTCTTTGGCTGGCTTCTTTTGGCCCCCATTGCTGCGTCTCCCACATCTGAAACTCCTCATGCGATAAGAACTCTGGTCACATTGCCGTTACTTCAGATATTTACTGCCTTTGGATTATTGAGTATGTATTCTTCTATAAGAGAAGTGTTGAAACGCTCGGCAAAGCACACGAGACTAGTAATTTTCGTTATTCTCGTTTTCAGTTTTTTGGCTTTAGTATTTAACATCAGTTATTACCTTCATATGTATCACACACATATGAATACTGAGTATTCACAATTTTGGCAATATGGATACAAACAAGCAGTCGAGTACACAGAGGCGCATAAATCAAAGTACAAGAAAATAGTTGTGTCTACGAAATTAGAACAACCGCATATGTTCTATTTGTTTTTTATGAAATATGATCCCAGATTATATCTAGCTGGAGGCGGTACAGCATCGGGTGGATTTGCTGAGGTGAGAAATAGATTTGATGTGTATGAATTTCGACCTATAAACTGGCCTAATGAATTGCACGACGGTTCAATTTTATATGTAGGAACACCGCGGGAAATTAGTACAGATCCCATATACAGAATTTCATTTC
>CAYHQC010000021.1:0-11576 GCA_964358845.1 uncultured Gammaproteobacteria bacterium
TCCAAAACCTCTCATCACAGCTATTAAATGAAGCTATATCGCAACAAGTCTAATGTATAAAGAATTTTATCAAAAAAAACTCGTTGAGAATGGGTTAGAGTCAATTTCCTACGATGCGTTTATTTCACTCAAGCCAATTCTTGTTTGGAAAAATACACTTGGCATATACCGCATGATGTTTCGAGATGATTTGGTGGCGTCCAGATGCTGGGCCGAGCCTATCATCTATCTATATCCCACAGCGCCAACGCGAATATCGATTATCCTTGATCCCAAGATAGACATAACGAAATCAACGCCGATCTATACAGGTGTTTGGAACGTACTTGCAAACATTGATGGAAAAATTGTTGATACTACATCATCAAAAACATATCCCTATCTCTTTTGGGAGGGTGGCGCGCCACTACATACCATGCCAGTATTGATAGATGTAGTCAAACAAAGTGATATACATGCATACCTAGAGGCCACACTTACCACGTTAGGGTTACAGGCCAATGAACGAAAAGATTTTATTAGATATTGGGAACCAAAGTTGCAAGGGAATCCCTATTATCGCCTATCCTGGTACGATGCGCCACGATTACAACCGATTGTTTCTCATACGATTACCCCCGCACCAGACACCCTTATTCGCGTAATGATGGAATATCAAACACTGGAGTCATCCGTGATTATCGCAAAAAATCCAATCTACAAGACACCGGCACGATCAGGATTTACCGTAGTAGAGTGGGGCGGAATCGCCCATGGACAAATATATTGACATGCAATATTTAAAAAATTATACTAAACTATATGATCACTGATGCAGATATCAAAAAATTAAAAGCGGTATTCGCCACTAAAGACGATTTAGGGGCAATGGAAAAAAGACTTAAAAAAGAAATAGTCAATAATATTGCAGATTATATGCAAGATAATGTTATTCCACTTTTAAACCAACACGAAAATCGACTTGATCGGCTCGAAAAGCACGTAGGTGGTTTTCCGTCGTTTGCTTGACAGATATACTACACTGACTATAAAATGATTGTAATCTCAACGTTTGTATAGAGACTAACCACCTCTAAAGCTGAGCGCGACTATTGCGAAGTATAGAAAAGTAAGTCACCAAAGTTGGATGGAACCGTCCTTTGTAGAAAGAAAGGGCTCCAACGAGAACGGGTGACTTTTTTATTGCAGAAATATATGAAACAAAGCAATACATACGAAAAATTAATAGCTTTGCTGGACAAGCATAAAGCGAAATATCGCCTCATCGATCACGAACCAGAAGGTCGCACGGAAATCGTCAGCCCTATGCGTGGAAACAAACTCTCGCAAGCGGCAAAATGCATGGTTCTTACCGTTCATATGGGTAAAAAAGAAATCAAATATGTTTTAGGAGTCATCCCCGGCGATAAAAAAATAGACTTTGACGCTATTAAATCACTTATGCATGCATCATACGTGTCGTTTGCTCCAACGCAAGTAGCTGAACAGATGTCTGAAAGTGTGGTCGGCACCGTATTACCCTTTAGTTTTAACACAAATCTTGAGCTCATTGTCGATCCTCAACTTTTAGAAAATGACGAGCTATTTTTTAATGCAGCGCGTCTAGATCGTTCTCTGGCTTTAAACTGTAAGGATTATGTCGCTATTGCAAAACCACGTTTGGAAAACATATTTCAACAAGATGAAGTTTCAAAACAAAAAACATCAGATGCTGATTCTCTCGAACATGTTCGCCACTCCTGCGCACATCTTTTGGCCGCAGCGGTCATGGAATTGTATCCAGACGCCAAGCGAACGATTGGACCTTCTATTGAAAACGGCTTTTATTATGACTTTGATAATTTGAAAATATCAGAAGAAGATTTTCCAAAAATCGAACTAAAAATGCATGAACTCGTGAAGTCTTGGAAGGGATTTGAACGTATAGAATCCAACAAAGGGGAGGCGATAGAATTTTTTAAAGCTAATGAATATAAAAAAGAACTTATTGAAGAATTTACTAAGGAAGGTCAAGCGCTCACACTTTATAAATCCGGTGATTACACAGACCTTTGCCGCGGCGGACACTGTCCACACCCAAATAGTGATTTGAAGCACTTCAAACTGCTTTCTGTTGCAGGCGCATATTGGAGAGGGAGTGAAAAAAATAAAATGCTGACGCGTATTTACGGCACTTGTTTTTCAAAACAGACAGAACTCGATTCGTATCTTTCACAACAGGAAGAAGCCAAACAACGCGATCATAAAAAAATTGGAAAAGAACAAGAATTGTTTCTTTTTAGTCAATCAGTTGGAGCCGGATTTCCTCTGTATATGCCGAAAGGATTTATCATCCGTCGTGAACTTGAGCAGTGGATCATGAAAGAAAAAGAAGCAAGAGGTTATAAATTCGTCTGGACGCCGCATATTGCGAAAAGTGATCTCTACAAACAATCTGGCCACTGGCAAAAATATGATGCCATGATGAATCCTATGAAGCTTGAGGAAGAAGAATTCGTCTTAAAACCCATGAACTGTCCGCATCATTTTCAGATATATAATGAACGACCCAAAAGTTATAGAGATTTGCCATTGCGCATAGCCGAAAATGCAACCGTGTATCGGTTTGAAAAAGCAGGTGAGGTAAACGGATTGCTTCGTGTTCGATCATTAACCCAGGATGACAGTCATATCTTTGTACGGCATAGTCAGATCGCAGAAGAAATAGACCGTATACTTGAATTAGCTCTTCATGTCTTTGGGATTTTTGGATTTAAGGATTTCAAAGCACGTATTTCTGTACGCGATATTAATGCCCCTGATAAATATCTTGGGGAACCAAAAAATTGGGATACTGCAGAAAAAGCACTCATTGATGCGGTCAAACTACGAAATATCGACTATTTCGTCGGGGAAGGGGAAGCGGCATTTTACGGACCTAAAATAGATATCGTCGTGCGTGATGCTATCGGGCGAGAATGGCAGCTAACTACCTGTCAATTAGATTTTGTGCAACCTGAAAATTTTCATTTGCGCTATATAAATGAAAGTGGTAAAGAAGAAGCTCCTGCAGTGCTTCATGTGGCTATCTTAGGTTCTGTCGATAGATTTTTAGCAATCCTTATTGAACAATATGCTGGCGCATTCCCGCTTTGGTTATCTCCACTTCAAGTAGCTCTTATTCCTATTGCCGAGCGACACAACAAAGAAGCAGAGAAAATAGTAGATGAGTTAAAGAAAGTAGGTATTCGGGCAGAAGCTGATACGAAAGGTGAACCGATGGGAGCTAAAATACGATATCACACATTGCAAAAGACGCCATACATGGCTATAATTGGAGATAAAGAAGTGGAATCACACACACTTTCTGTGCGTACAAGACGTGGTGAGGAGCTAAAGGGAGTTACCCATAGCGAGTTTATCACGAAGTTAACTGACGAGATTGAAAGGAAAACAACTTAAGTTTTACAAGATCAATTATCAGATCCAAAGTCCGACTATTCGGCTACTGGATGATAAAGGTGCACAAATCGGCATTGTTTCGAAAATCGAGGCATTGCAGAAAGCAAAAGAACTAGGACTTGATGTCGTAGAAGTATCATCAAACGCCAAACCACCTGTAGCAAAGCTTATTGATTATAAAAAATTTAAATATCAAGAAGCCAGAAAAGAACGCGAGAGCAAAAAAACACAAAAAAACGTCGGTATTAAGGAAATTAGACTCAGGCCATTTATCGGACAGCACGATTTTGATACAAGACTCAAACGTGCCAACGAATTTTTGGCAAATGGCAATCAAGTCAAAATTACCGTATTATACAAAGGAAGAGAATTAGGGAGAAAACAATTTGGTTTTGAGGTTTTGAATCGATTCATAAAAGCCTTAGGTGTCGTCAAGTTGGTGAGAGAACCACGCATGGAAGGCAGAAGTTTAGCCGCCATGGTAGTACATGAGAAAAAGACTAATGTGGAGGACGAAAACAGTAAGGCCAGTGAATAGTTCGTAGAAAAACGTTATTTATATAATATTATGCCGAAAATGAAAACAAAAAAGATGGTTGCTAAACGGTTTAGAGTTACCGCTAGAGGCAAACTCATGCACAGAGTGCAAGGCTCGCGTCATTTGCGAAGAAAAAAGAGCAAAGTCCGACAAAGGCGTCAAGATAACCCAAAGCAACTTGCTCAAAATTTCGTACAAAACATTAAATCATTTTTGCCATATAGCGGCTAAGGAGAATTTATGAGAGTTACCCGAGGAGTTACCAGCAAAGCGAAGCATAATAAAATATTTGTAGCAAACAAAGGCTATCGGATGACCAAGCGCAGGTTAATCTCTGTGGCTATTGAGGCACATCTTCACGCAGGTGAATACGCATTTGCCGGAAGAAAAAATAGAAAGCGCGACTTTCGCCAACTTTGGATTACTCGTATTTCTCAGGCCGTCAAACTTCAAGGACTTTCCTATAATGGATTTATCCATAAACTCAAAGAAAATCATATTGAACTGGATCGCAAATCATTATCATACTTAGTTACAGAGCATCCGGAAGCCTTCTCGGCCGTCGTTGACGAAATCCGAACAGTAAATTAAGATAAATGGTATGACTAATAAAGCTGATTACGTTACAAAAAAACATTTTGATGAAGTTACCGGTGAAATTAATACAAAACTTGATAAACTCAATAAAATGTCAGATCAACTAGACTGGATAGTTGGCAAATATAAAGGGCACGATGAAGAACACACACTATTAAATCATCGAGTCTCTGAACACTCAGATGAATTAGAACTTATAAATGCAAAATTAGGAATACAACTATGATTACAAGTACTAAATTCTTTACATTCTTTTTTACTCGCCTAGAGCGGGTATCTTTGGATGCATAAAAAGATAATAAAATAAGCACCAAGGTCCCGCGAAAGCGGGATTTTTTGTGCTATGTAGGTAGTTATATCATCTCCAATCACAATAATTTCGCTTAACGGATTACTTTGAAAGGAGGTGAGAAACATGATTCAGATAGAAAATATATTAAATGCTATAAGCATTCGTGGAGCTAAACATGCAGCAGGAAAAATTTATGAAGAACATAAAGGGGAAAGAGGAAAAGCGTGGGGACAAGCAATAGTACAAGAAGCAGTAGTTAAAGCGAAGGAAAAAATAAAAGGTGAGCGACCTACAAGAAGAGAAAGAAGTGAAGAAATGAGCTGGTAACAAACATGCATGAAGAGATCTGTCTGCAGGCAGGTCTCTTCTTGCCAACATTATACGAAAAAAATTACAATGGAGTAAGATATGACAGAACTTTTGTATTTAAAAGACAGTTATCGACAGACGTGTGAGTCAACTGTTATCTCTGTTGAAAAACATGGCAACTTGTGGGAAATAATACTTGATCAAACAGTGTTTTATCCCGTAGGTGGAGGTCAACCATCTGATAAAGGAACAATTACAACAAAAAATGCTAAAGCCAATGTCAAACATGTCAGACTCAAAAATGACACTGTAATTCACGAATGCACGATTGAAGGTGAATTTAATGTAGGAAACACGGTCACATGTACTATTGATTGGCCTTTGCGTTTATACAACATGCGCGTGCACTCCGCTGGTCATATCGTCCATGAAGCGACAAAAATTGTAGCTCCTCATTTAATTCCTCTTAAAGGCGAACATGGTGATCATGCATATATTACATACCAAGGGACATTAACAGCTGACCATGCCAACGCCATTGAAAAAAAAGCAAATGACATTATTTCTCAAGCTGTTTCACTTACTACAGAATTCGTCACACGTGAAGAGTTAGAAAAACGAAGTCCTTGGTTACCTGAGCATTTACCTACAAATAAACCTCTCCGAATTCTCACCGTTGGAGACTTTTTACCCATTCCTGATGGCGGCACGCAGGTAGCAAAGTCTTCTCAAGTCGGTCCGATTACCATTGATCAAATAACAAATGAGAATGAAACGGTCAACATTTATTATCATATCGAAGCCGCTCCAAAACAACAAGAAAAAAACGCTGATGGATCAGTATTTTCTTCATCTGCACAACTTATCGGCTCTCTGCTTTCTGCAAAAAATGATGCAATCGAAACAATTAAAAATAGTGATAAGCCAATTGATCTATTACGCATTGAAGTATTAGGCCCCAAAAGCGACTTTGCCAATTTCACCAAACAAATGAAGTCAATTAGCCCAAATGATCGACAGGCTGTTGGGATAGTAATAAACGAAGTCAAAAATGCGATTGAAGAAGCATTAAGACAGTCATCAGTCGTCAGTCAACAGTCGTCAGATAATAATTGGATAGATGTGACTGCGCCTGGAATCTTGCCCCCCATCGGACATCTTCATATCGTGACCCAGGCAATCATGGAAATTACCGATATATTTAACAAAATTGGCTTCACAAGAGTTCGCCACCCAGAGGTTGATTGGGATTATTACGCCTTTGAAGCACTAAACATGCCCGCAAACCACCCTGCTCGAGACGAATGGGAGACATTTTTTATTGACTATCCCGGGAAACCTACTAAAGATCCGCGAAAACAAAAAATCGTTTTAACTCCTCATACCTCAAATGGTCAAGTGCGCGAAATGGAAAAGGGTACGCTTCCTATTCGCATGATCAATATCGCCAAATGCTATAGACGCCAAATTGATGTCTCTCATACTCCCATGTTTCATCAATTCGAAGGTCTCTATGTGGATAAAGGCGTCTCAATATCACATTTAAAAGGCGTTTTTGATTATTTTGTAAAACAATTCTATGGACCTGATAGAACTATTCGACTCCGACCTTTTCATTTTCAATTTACAGAGCCCTCGTTTGAAGTAGATATAAACTGTGGCATTTGTCTTGGAAAAAGTATTCTTCCAAACGGCCAAAAATGTAGACTATGTAAATCAGGATGGCTTGAAATGGCAGGAAGCGGCATGGTTCATCCCGTTGTATTACGAAATGGGGGAATAGATCCCGAAATATATTCTGGATTTGCCTTTGGATGGGGAGTCGAACGAGCATATATGATGAAGAATCATACACAACTCGATGATATTCGTTTAATTTACAATAATGATGTAAGGTTCTTGGAACAATTTTAAATATGACAGAATCCGATATACCTGACAAAAAAATAGTTTTGGTAATTAGTGCGACGCTTGAAAAAGGACAAGCGACTAATCGTGCAGCTGTGCTCGCTACAGGACTTGCTGCACACGTACCAAATCTTATCGGCCAAAATTCTATCACAAAGGATGGAAAAATTCTTTTAAGCTTTACACAAATGCCTATACCAATTCTCACCACAAAACCTGATACTTCTTTCATAGAACTTACAAAAAAAGCTGAATCATTCGGCTGCATTGTCATTGTGTACCTCTCTAGAGCTCAAGGACTACGTTCGTACGAAGAATACAGACAATCTATTGCGCAATCGAACTATGATGAACTTGATATTAATGCAGTTGCCATATATGGAGATAGGTCGTCCGTTACAAAAGTAACAGGTAATTTACCAGCATTGCGATAAAAATATATGAATATATTAATACCTGATAGTTGGTTGCGAAAATTTCTAATAACAAAGGCAACACCTGAACAACTTCAAAAATGCGTATCGCTTTGCGGTCCGTCCATTGAACGAATAAATATGGTTAAGGATGAGCCTGTCTATGACGTAGAAATTACAACCAACAGGCCAGACGCCATGTCAGTATTTGGCGTCGCTCGCGAAGCATCAGTCATTTTACCGCGCTTTGGCATTAAAGCCGAGCTTATTGATGACCCATATGCGATCGACACCAAACTTGAAACGAAGCATTTGCGGCCGACAGAAATCAAACAAATTCACATAGAAACAAATTCAGAACTTAACCCCCGATGGACAAGTATTATTTTAGACAATGTCTACGCGACTGATTCCCCCAAATGGCTGCAGGATCTTCTCACTAAAGCTGGAATAAGACCTATAAACACCATTGTTGACGTCACAAATTATCTGATGATTGGCTTTGGCCAACCGTGTCACGCGTTTGATTACGATCGAATAGGTAAGAAAAAAGGCATACCATGGATGAAACTTCGCGCATCCAAGAAGGGTGAAAAACTCAAAACACTGGATGGCAAATCACACACTCTTTGGGGAGATGACATCGTAATAGAAGATGGGACTGGGAAAATTATGGATCTTTGCGGCATTATGGGTGGAGAAAGTTCCTCTATAACCAAAGACACAAAAACGATAGTTCTCTTTATCCAGACGTATGAACCGGTACACATCAGAAAAACGATGATGAGACTATCCCAACGCACTGATGCAGGATCCCTGTTTGAAAAGGGGACTGATAGCGAGCTTGTCTTACCAGTCCTTCTTCTTGGTATTGAATTATTACAAGAAATAGCAGGTGGGAAAATCGCGAGCATAATTACAGACATTTATCCTAAACCATACAAACCAAATACGGTTTCGTGTACTCGAACAAAATTAAATACATACTTAGGTTCTCCACTTGAAGCCAAACAAATTAAAGACATTCTCGTATCATTAGGACTTATGCCCACGATTAAAGATTCAACAGTCGAAGTCATCGTACCAAGCTTTCGGCGTGATATAGAAATCGATGTCGATATCATCGAAGAAATTGCACGAATATACGGGTATCACAATATAGCGTCCACTCTTCCTGCTTCAGCTCCTCCAGTCATCATTGCTGACCCACAACTTTACTGGGAACAAGAAATCAAAATTCGCCTGCGGGATTGGGGATTTACTGAAACATACACATACTCAATGATTTCAGAACATCTCATGGACACGTTTGCACTCGATAAATCGAAGGCATATAAAATATCAAATCCTTACTCAAATGACTGGGTATATATGCGACCAACATTAGTCCCAAGTGTCACTTCTGTATTGAAACAAAATATTCACAACAAAGAATCACTCAAGCTTTTTGAACTCAGCATGATTTACGAATATAGAGAAAAAAATTTGCCTTTGGAACGACCAGTATTATGCGTCGCATGGACTGGAAATAAATATTTAGAAGCAAAAGGATTGGCTGAAGCAATTTTTAAACTCTTTGGCATTCCATTTCCTGAAGCGCTTGGAGAATATGGGTTCGTTTACGAAATTGCTGATCAGTCAATTACCATCCTCTATTTATATCTGGATATTTTCGTGAAAAATGCATTACCCAAAAGGGTGTTTACCCCCATTCCTAAATATCCAAGCGTTATGGAAGATCTCGCCTTTCTCGTACCGGAAAAGTTTGCAATCGGGCCGCTCATGAATGCATTTAAAACAGCACATTCTCTTATTAAATCCGTGACACTTCTGGATACACACGAACATACACGCACACTTCACATTGTCTACCAAGATACAGAGAAAAATCTCACTTCAGAAGATATTTTACCTGTTCGTGAGAAACTTATAAAACTCGCAGAGCAATCATTCGGCGTGACTCTCAAAACTTAAGGAGTAGGTGAAGGCGTGGGTGTCACAAAGGGCTCTTTGATGCCTAGTCGAATAGCTCGTTCTGCTGTTTTTCCTCGTTTATCCGTCGCTTTGACGTTTATCGTATGTGACCCTGTTGAGATAGAAATAGTTTCAGAAAACGATTTATCTTGACGTTCTTTTTTCTTTTCCCCGTCGACAAATATTTCCACTCGCTCAATATCTGCAGTAGTAAAGGTCTCAATCTCTAGTGTCACGTTATTATCGTCAATTGTGTCAAGATCCTGCGGCTTCTTAATATTGAGAACAATTTGATCTGTCCCAGTATAGACTTCCGTAGGAGGCCTATATTTACCATCTTGTCCGCCAATCCAACCGTTAATGCCATCTTGCCATCTATTTTTGCCATCAGACGAGACAGGATCCTCTTCAGAAAAAACGATAAAAAGTTTCTCATCATAATCGCCAGTAGCAATTTCTACACTGTTTGCAAGCTTATTGCCATCTTTTCGCGATATTTTCAGTTTTTGATAGATAGAAGAAGGTGCAGTCGGCTCTGTCCCTTTGACAAAAAATTCCTGGCGAACAGGCTGACCATCTACTGGTGTACCGCCGCCATACGCATCTATTTCCATTTCAATAATATTTTCAGGCTTCGTAAAGTTTTCGTCTGGCAAACTTTTGAGCGCTTCGCGCATTATACGATTCCATATGGGAGCGGCGCCCGTCATTCCGGAAGCCAAGGATGGGTGCATGGCAGAATTATCATTATTACCAACCCATGCCACCACGACGCGCTTCGGGGTGTATCCGGCGGTCCAGTTATCGCGTTTGTCATCCGTGGTGCCGGTTTTGGCAGCAACGGTTCTCCCTGGTATAAAAAGATACGATTTGAGTCCAAACACCTCTTTTCTTGACTCGTTATCAGAAAGGATTGATGATATAAGAAACGCGACTGACGGGTCTAATTCGTCTCTTGCTGATACTGGTTTTTGTTCAAAAATAACTTTTCCTGAACTATTTTCCACTTTAAGGATCGCGACTGGATCAACCCGTAATCCGCCTGTCGCAAATACTCCAAACGCACTTGCCAAATCAATCATATACATCTCTCCTCCGCCCAGAGCCAATGAAAGACCGAGTCGTTTCAAATTATCACTTGTAGGCTCAAGAGTTTTTATGCCCATCGCGTATGCGGTAGTTAAGACGTCCTTGACCCCAGTCAGAGCTGTCGTTTTTACCGCTATAGTATTTATCGAGTTTGCGAGTGCGAAACGCAATTGTATAGGGCCCCTATACTTACTATCATAATTTTTCGGATTATATTCAGGTTTTTCTTTGTCTCCTGAAGGGTACTTCGTATCAACATCAAGAAGCAGTGTTGAGGGTGTGTAACCCTTCGTAAATGCTGCAGCATAAAGAATCGGCTTTATTGTGGAACCGGGCTGGCGTAATCCTTGGGTGACCACATTAAATTTAAACCCAGAACTATCCGTGGCGCTATAATCTTTGCTCCCGACCATAGTAAGAATTTCACCGGTATTAGGATCAAGTACCACGGCCGCACCATTTGAAACTTTGAGATTTTTAGCTTTGTCTACCTCTTCTTTGACCGCTTTCTGGCTTGCTTCCTGTAATTTCCAGTCAAGCGTGGTCGTCACTTTCATCCCTCCGGTTTCTATAGCTTTTTCACCAAACTTCTCAATCAAAAGATTCTTTACATATGCCACAAAATGCGGCGCACGCAAATTATCTTCCCCAGATGCAAATATCACGCCATCAAGTGCTTTTCGTATCTCACCTTCAGAAACCACAGAGATATAACTATCTTCTCTCATGCGGCGCAAAACTTGCGTCGTGCGTCCGATATACGCTTTCGGGTCTCCGGTAAACGGCGAGTAGGTCGTAGGCGACTGCGGGAGGCCAGCCAAAATGACACACTCGGGCATGGATAAATTTTTGACGTCTTTGTTAAAGTAATGATCCGCTGCTGCTTTGACTCCTATAGCAGTACCGCCATACGGCACTTCATTAAGATACATAAGAAGAATATCGTTTTTAGAATACTTTCGTTCGATTTGGATGGAAAGAATGGCTTCTTTCATCTTTCGCGGAAGTGTTTGTT
>CAYHQC010000022.1:0-11473 GCA_964358845.1 uncultured Gammaproteobacteria bacterium
TGAAGATGCAGAAAGTAGTCAACGAACTCTCGACCGGTGTAAAGTTGACTACTTAAGAGTTTATTGATTTGTGTTTTTTCAGATATCGGTGCTATAATCCCTGCGTTATGGCAAAATTAGGACCAGATCAGATTGAAGTACTTCGTCCCTTAGTTATTAGATTATCTAAGCAAAATCCATCAGAGGAATCGAAAAGCACTGATGGAGCGTTGACGCTAAAGACTGGACTTAATTTTTTTCCCGGCGCTACTCGGGTTCATGTGTGGCAGGTTTCAAATTTTTTTAGTCGAAGATATGTCGTTGATATTGTAGGACCAAAAGGAAAAGTCCAAACAGTGAGACTAAAACCTCGGGAAATATATTAAGTAGTCAACGAACTCTCGACCGGTGTAAAGTTGACTACTTAGGATTTATTGAAATACCATGGAAAGAGCGAGATTGAAAGAGAATCTACAAAAGAGTGGGGATTGATTTAGTTACCAAGTCAGTCCCTTCCTAGAAGGTTTTTTCTTCGAACGACGGCCTAATGCTTTAAACGCTTCTTGTATTTCCTCTATTGTAGCTTCATGCCATTGAACAACCGCAAGGTCTTCTATGTGTTTATGTGTTAGATAAAGATTCAGATCTCTGTCTGTTATTGATAATTGGGGATCAGCAATGATCGATCTTCTATTATCTACCTCTTTCCTAAACAGCTTACTACTTGTCAGGGCATGAACAGTCTCTGGACGAAAAGATGATGAAGCGATTGTCATGTCCCCATATTACACGATACGAAATATATTGCGTTGCAATACTCTGGCGTGCTTCTGGGGAGATTTCGTGAAATGGGGGCTTGATCCTTCGACAAGCTCAGGGTTTGCGTCGGTTGTGCGTCGGTTGTGAAATGGGGGCTTGACATTCCGTGAAAAATGGGAAAAGATGGTATCTAGTGGGAAGATATGGTAAATTAAAAGCATGAAACTTTTCCTTGGAGAATACGATCATGCACTCGATGAACGAAGCAGGCTCATGCTCCCACGAAAGATACGGCAAGAGATAGAGGCACGGGAAATAGTATTAGCCAGAGGGTACGACGGATGTATATTTGGGTTTGACATAAAAGCTTGGGAAAACGAAGCACAAAAGCACCTTGAAACACCGGTGACTGATCAAAAGGCAAGAGAAACAAGGCGTTATTTGTTTTCGGGAGCTGAAAAAGTGGAGATGGATAAACTTGGAAGAATTGTTCTCCCGCAAACATTGAAGGCCTATGCCACTATTGTACGCGACATAAAAGTGGTTGGCGCCGGAGATCATTTCGAACTTTGGGATACAAAGCATTGGCAAGAGTACCAGAAGCGGTTAGGAGCAGAATGAGCGATTATCACACGCCAGTACTAACCAGAGAGGTCATAGAGGCGTTACACGTTACAAAGGGAAAGATTTATATTGATGCGACATTGGGCGGCGCTGGACACACAGAGGAAATACTAAAGGCCGGAGGAGTCGTTTTGGGAATTGATACAGACGCGCAGGCAATTGCACACGGAAAAGAACGGCTAAAAGAATGTACGGATTACACATTGGTTCAGGGAAACTTTAGGGATTTGGAAGAGATAGCCAAAAAGAATGGATTTTTGCACATTGATGGGATTTTATTTGATTTAGGTGTTTCGAGCCATCAACTCGATACGCCAGAGCGAGGATTTAGTTACCGATTCACCGATGCTCCGCTTGATTTGCGATTGTCGCAAAGCGGCGGAGACACTGCTGCCCAATTGGTGAATCGAATGACCGAGGGAGATTTATATGAGTGTATTGGAAAATTTGGCGAAGAACAGTTGGCTAGGACAATTGCTCGCGCTCTTTGTCGCACCCGTTCGATAAAAAAGATTGAAACGGTTGGCGATGTGGTTTTGGTGATACAGGATGTTGCCGGCTCTAAAGAGCAGGCTGCGCCTATATTATCTCGGGTATTTCAAGCATTACGCATAGTAGTGAATGATGAGTTAAAGAGTCTAAAAAGCGCACTAGAACAATCGAGAGAAATACTAAAGCCAGAGGGAAGACTTGTGGTTATAAGTTTTCACTCACTCGAGGATAGGATTGTAAAACAATATATGAGAGGCAATGGATGGAAAGTATTGACAAAACATCCGATTATCTCGTCAGAACGAGAAGTGTATGAGAATAAACGATCACGAAGTGCCAAACTTCGAGTAGCTGAAAAAATATGAACAAAATAGTCCAAATATTTCTCTATGTTTTACCGATTACTGCGGTAGCACTTGTTATCTATCAAATTGTGATATCCAACGAATTAGCAACGCTTGGTAAAGACTTGGGATATTTAAACAATGAATTATCGGCGCAAAATGACATTCGTGAATTGCTTGAAACAGAGGTAGCTTCTTCATCGTCGTTTCTTCGGCTACGAGTTCGCGCGGAAGCGTTGGGATTTATGGCGCCTAGTAAAGATCAAATCATCGCTTTGACACCGCAATTTTCTGTGGCACTTGGTGTAACTTCTCCATGATTAATCAGCGCGCAACTGTCGTCTACATTGCCATTATTATCGGATTTTTAGGTGTAGTGTTACGGCTTTTTTACTGGCAAATACTCTCAAGTGATCGATTAAAGACCGAGGCATCTCTCCAGCATTTTATCGAATTTGAGCTTCCTTCAATACGCGGATCTATTCTTGATCGGGAGGGAAATCAGATCGTTGTCAATAAGCCGGCCTACCTTGTATTTGCTGAGCCGCGGCGTATTACTGACCCGCAGGAATTTTCGCGGGTAGTGGCACCCATACTGGGACTTGAGGAAGCTTTTGTATTTGATAAAGTGAAGGATCCTAAAAGTGTGTGGGCGCTGCTTGTTCGAAAGGCAGATGGCAAGACGGTTGAGACACTGCGGGCATTAAACCTCCCCTCATTAGGGTTTGAGAAAGAGCCTCTTCGTTTGTATCCTGAAGCTTCAACGGCTGCTCATATGTTAGGATTTGTCGGATCTGATGTGAATGGCGCTGATCATGGATATTTTGGATTAGAAGGATTTTATGATCGGCAGTTAAAAGGAGTTTCGGGTAAGCTGCGGCTTGAGAAAGATGCAAAGGGATCGCCCATTCTTATCGGAGAACAGCAACGGGTAGAACCGGAAAATGGTCGCACACTCATGTTGTGGACTGAAAAGGCAGTGCAAGAGATTGTCGAGCGGAGGCTAAAAGAAGGCATGGAGAAATATGGCGCGAAAGAAGGCTCTGTCGTATTGATGGATCCTAAAACCGGCGGCGTACTTGCCATGGCATCATACCCTAATTATGATCCGTCCAGCTTCGAGTCATTTCCAAAGGAGTATTACAAGAATCCAATAGTAGCGTCAAGTTTTGAACCAGGGTCGACTTTTAAATCGCTTGTTATGGCGGCGGCGATAAACGACAAACTCATTACTCCTCAAACCACTATGGAAGAAACAGGGCCGGTCCAAATCGGACCATATTTTATCCGTACGTGGAATAACGAATATCATGGCACTATCTCGATGACCCAGGTTCTCGAGTATTCTTCAAACGTTGGCATGGTGTTTGTCGCAAAGAAATTGGGGCATGATAAATTTCTTTCGGCGATCAAGCGCTTTGGCTTCGGGGAGCCGACAAATATAGATTTGGAAGATGAGTCATCGCCTACCCTTCGTGCAAACGATTCATGGGCAGAAGTAGATGAGCTTACCGCTTCATTTGGTCAAGGAATTGCGGTGACGCCGATTCAGATGGTGACCGCGGTGGCGGCATTGGCAAACGGAGGCAAATTGATGGAGCCACATGTCGTGAAAGAAATACGCGAGGCATCAGGAAGGATTATTCCTGTCAAATCGAAGGTGGTGCGGCAGGTGATAAGTGCTGAGGCCGCACGAATTACTGCGGAAATGATGGTTGAGGCGGTAGATAACGGGGAAGCCAAATGGGCGAAGCCAAAGGGCTATAGGATAGCCGGGAAAACAGGAACTGCACAAATCCCTGTTGCTGGTCATTATGATGAGACCAAAACAATTGCTTCTTTTGTCGGATTTGCACCAGTTGACGATCCCAAATTTGTCATGCTGGTCACACTTCGGGAGCCTCAATCATCACAGTGGGGATCTGAGACCGCTGCACCGTTGTTTTTCACAATCGCTCGTGAGTTACTTACCTACTGGGGAATTGGACCACGGTAAGTTTTTTTGGCATACTACGCTTTAAAACAGTATAATACGAAGATGGTAGAACTGTTCAAAAGCGTATACCATTATTGGGTTGCAATTGCTGCTAATCTTTGGTTTGGGTTTCCCGGACGTGAGCTGACGGTCATAGGGGTCACCGGCACAGACGGAAAAACGACGACATCAACGATACTCTACGAAATTCTTAAAGAAGCCAAGATTAAGACTTCCATCATTACCTCGGTTCATGCGGTCATTGCAGGCCATTCGTACGATACAGGATTTCATGTTACGACGCCTTCTTCGTGGTTTGTACAAAAGTATTTGCGCGATGCCGTGCGTCACGGCGATACGCACGTTGTGCTGGAAGTCACCTCTCATGCGCTCGGTCAGTCTCGGGTGTTGGGCATACCATTTAGCGTTGGGGTCATTACCAACGTGACGCATGAGCATTTGGATTGGCATGGTACGTTTGAAACATATGTAAAAACGAAATTATCGCTTCTTAAACGATCAAAAGTAGTAGTTTTAAATCGGGACGAAGCAGATTTGTATGGAAGAGCCATTCCATATATCCGAAACAAGCGATACGTAACATACGGTATTCGAAGAGACAGCATGGTCAATCCCAGTACGCACGCGTTTAAAACGCTTCTTCCGGGAGAATTTAATAGATATAACGCACTCGCCGCCATTGCCGCTGCCCAAATACTCGGGGTGAGGGCTTCTGTGTGGAAACGGGTCATGGCGTCCTTTAAAGGTGTAGTCGGGCGCATGGAAGTAATTGCTGATAAATCATTTCGTGTGATTGTAGACTTTGCACACACGCCAAATGCACTCGATAAAGCATTAAAGACCGTACGCAAAATGACAAAAAAACGCGTCATTCATGTCTTTGGAAGTGCCGGGCTTCGTGATAGCTCTAAGCGCCCCATGATGGGAGCAGCGTCTTCTCTCTATGCTGACATAAGCATTCTTACTGAAGAAGACTACAGAACAGAGGATGTAGAAAAGATTATGGGTGAAATTGCGGCAGGTATTCCCGATGGAAAAACGGTCTATCGGTTCCCAATGCGTAAAGACGCGATTGAGTTTGCTATAAAAACAGCGGAAGCAGGAGATATCGTGATTATCACAGGAAAAGGTCATGAAAAAAGCTTATGCCGCGGCACGACAGAATACCCATGGAGTGATCAAAAAGAAGTGAAAAAAGTCTTAAGTAATTTATGAAAAAAACTGAAGTTTTTCAATCTGCATTGCTTGCTGACGTTGCCCATCTTGTTCACGGGTATTCATCTCGATCTTTTGGCGATATGCAAAATTCGGAAATGAGAGCTCGCTTTGCTGAATCTTTAGGCTTAGATAGTACTCCTTTAAAAAAACCAAAGCAGGTGCACGGAAATAAAGTCGCTTTTGTACATGAAATTGACACTGACTCCATTGTTGCCGATGTCGATGGGCTTGTTTCAAATGGGAGGCAACTATGCGTTATAACTGCCGATTGCGTACCAATGCTTGCTGTAGATCCAAAAATTAGAGTTATTGGTGCGGCACATGCTGGGTGGAAAGGAACAATAGGAGGAATCGCTAAAAATCTTATTGACATGATGGTAGAAAAAGGAGCAGATAAGAAAACAGTACGGGTGTCAATCGGTCCATATATTGGATTGTGTTGTTATAACGTCCCATTTGATCGCGCTCAACAATTTCGAAAAAAATTTGGAGAGAACGGCATAGTAAAAAAAATTAATGATGCATGGCACATAGATATTGGTCAGGCGAACGTACGAGATCTGCAAGGTGTTGGTATTTTAGAAGAGAATATTGACCTTTTTGACCTTTGTACGTCATGCAATAGCAAGAGCCTCTTCTCTTATCGAAAGGATTCTCAAGAGTCATACGGCGAGATGGTCGGAATTATTGGCTGGAAGAATTAATGAGAATAAAAATATGTACAACACAATCGGCATGAAAAATCATCTTCCAAAGCGCATGAAACATGTGCATCTTGTGGGGGTTAAAGGTGTTGCTATGGCGTCTCTTGCGGTGTATTTTCGAGATTTAGGAATTACGGTTACTGGTTCTGATACAGGGGATTTATTCCCAACCGATGAACAGCTTCACGCCAATGGAGTCATTGTGTATAAAGGATTTGATCCCAAAAGATATGCGCAAATTGTTCCTGATCTTGTCGTGTACACAGGAGCGCACGGAGGCCGAGATAATGTTGAAGTGGCTGCTGCTGTATTATTAGGCATTCCGGTACTCCCTCATGGGCAAGCGTTAGGAGAGATTATGGAAGGCAAAAGACAAGTCGTGGTGGCTGGCAGTCACGGGAAGACGACGACAAGTGCGATGATTGCGTGTATTTTTGAGATCGCTAAACTTCAACCGTCCTACGCGATAGGATGTGGAGCAATTACTGGGTTAAAAGCTTCGGGACATAGAGGAAAGGGCAATTGGTTTATCGCGGAGGCGGACGAATATGTCACAGACCCAAATCATGATGACACGCCGCGATTTCTCTGGATGCATCCTGAAATAGTGGTCGTCACAAACGTCGACTTTGATCATCCGGATGTGTATGCAGATTTGACCGCGGTGAAGCAAGCATTTCAAAAGCTTGTCGCGAAAATGGATTTTCAAATTCAGTATTTGATCGTAAATAGAGATGATGAAAAGAGCGCGTTTTTACTTTCTAATTCCTTTGTTGAAACGTATGGATTTTCACCAAGAGCTGATGTTTGCATCACACATGTAAGCCTTGGTGATGGCCGGCAGTTTTTTACGCTTGAAAAAAGAGGAATCCCGATGGGCGAGTTTATGATTAAAGTTGCAGGGAGACACAATGTAGCAAACGCGACAGCCGCAATTGTAGCTGCCGAAGCTGCAGGGATTTCACTTGCGGATATACGTGAGGGACTAAAAAGTTTTGGCGGCACCAGACGAAGATTTGAATATCTTGGGGAGAAAAACGGTGCGATAGTTGTAGACGACTATGCGCATCATCCCACAGAAATTCAGGCGACACTTAAAGCTGCAAAAGAGTGGTACAAAGACCGGCGTATTATTGCAGTTTTTCAACCGCATACATACTCACGTACGAACATGCTCCTTTGCGAATTTTCAAAAAGTTTTCACGATGCCGATGTCGTACTTCTTACGGATATTTATTCCTCCGCTCGCGAGAAAGAGACGCTTGGGACTACAGGTCAGACGCTCGTAGCGGAAACTGTAAAGCACCACAGCAACGTATCGTACGGGAAGACAAAAGAAGACGTATTGAAAAAACTTGATGATTTTACTACCCCAAATGACGTTATTATATTCATGGGGGCTGGCGATATTTATACGTGGGGGAGAGACTATTTAAATGCTAAATGATAAATATGAATGTACCGTTAGAAAAATTAAAGCAGACACTGGGTGAACGCGTAAAGGTTGATTACCCATTAGCGCCTCATACCACGTTTAAGATTGGCGGGCCTGCGGATTTGTATTGTGAAGCACGTACAGCTGATGAGTTACTGCAGGCAATAAGTCACGCACGATTGTTATCTGTACCGGTTTTTATACTTGGTGGGGGCTCAAATATTCTCATCGGCGACAAGGGAGTACGCGGATTAGTAATAAAAAACCTCACCAAACGAATCGCAATAAAAGGGATGAAAGTTCAAAAACAGGGAGCGAAAGAGAAAAAAATTGTTTTTGTAGAAGCTGACTCGGGAGTGCCGATGAATATGCTCGTTCGATTTACCGTTGAAGAGGGGCTTGCGGGGCTTCATATGCATTTAGGGCTTCCTGGGTCTGTGGGCGGAGCTCTGTATATGAATTCTAAGTGGACACATCCTAACGGATATGTCGGGGACTGTGTGTATCAGGCGCGTGTTGTAACGGTGACAGGAGAGGAAAAAATAGTCCCGCAGTCGTATTTTCATTTTGGCTACGACACAAGTACGATTCAGAAAATAAAAGATGTTGTTATCTCCGTTGTGTTTGCGCTAGAAGCGACAGATAAGACGGCGTTATGGGCCATCGCAAACGAAAGCATAACGCACAGGAAAAATACTCAACCACAAGGTGTGTTTACTGCAGGATGCACGTTTAAAAATCTGACACACGCTCAAAGTTTGATGGCAAAAACTGTGAACGGAACGCTCTCAGCGGGGTACCTTTTGGATCATGCGGGATTAAAAGGGGTAAGCCGGGGAGGTGCTATGATCTCTCCCATGCACGCTAATTTTATTGTAAATATGGGTAAGGCAACTGCCAAAGACGTGATAGAATTAATTGAGCTAGGACAAGAAAAAGTGAAAGAGCAATTTGGCATAAAACTTCATGAGGAAATAGAACGTGTGGGGGAATTTTAATATCTATGGATACATTTGTCATTGATGGCGGTAAACCACTTATAGGTGAAGTCACGGTTGCGGGCGCTAAAAACGTCGCGGTGAAAGCGCTGGTCGCATCGCTTTTGACGGATGAACCGCTCATACTTTCCAATATGCCGCATATCCATGACGTACATCTTCTTTTGGAATTGTTGTCAAAAATGGGTATACAGCATGTTTGGTCTGATCATGAGGTTACTCTTACCCACACTGGCGTAGCCAGTACGACTGTTCCTCTTGATTTAGGCGCAAGAATTCGTACATCAGCTATGCTTTTAGGACCACTCTTGTCTCGATTTGGCGATGCCAAGATTCCAAATCCAGGAGGCTGTCGGATTGGTGCGAGACCTATAGATAGGCATATAGATGCTTTGCGTTCTATGGGAGCTGAAATATCATATAACTCCGATGACGGATATTTTTATGCCAAAGCCCAAAAACTTCATGGTGCGCATGTCACTTTTGCCAAAAATACACACACCGGTACAGAAACAATTCTTTTAGCTTCCGTGTTAGCGCACGGCGAGACGATTATAGATAATGCGGCGGAGGAGATAGAGATAGATGATTTGATTGCCCTGCTTACTTGTATGGGAGCTAATATCAAAAGGCCCACGTCACGTCAAATTGTCGTTACTGGTGTTTCGCGTTTGCATGGTGCGTCGTATCGTATTATGCCGGATAGAAATGAAGAGGTGACGTTTGCAATTGCCGCAGCGATTACAGGAGGCAACATCACGGTCCACGATTCTCGACCGTTAAATCTTACAACATTTTTAGAGTTTTTTTCGAAAGCAGGAGGCCTTGCGAGTTCCATTTCGCCCACTGAAACCCGATACAGCCTATCAAGTGGCATGATAAAAGCGACAGATGTGGTGACAGAGCCGCATCCTAAGTTTATGACTGATTGGCAAGGACCCTGGTCAGTATTTATGACGCAGGCTGAAGGAATATCGACTTTGCATGAGACGGTGTTTGAAAGCCGATTTAGTTATGTGTCAGAGCTTCATAAAATGGGAGCAAAAATTGAATATTTCACTCCGGAAATTCCTGATCCTTCTTCCTATTATAATTTCAATTGGGCAGATAAATCAGTCGAGAGTCAGCAGGCGATTCGTATAGTTGGAAAAACTGAGCTTCACAACGCGGTATTGTCTATGCATGATTTGAGAGCTGGGGCGACGCTGGTTCTTGCGGCTCTTACCGCAAAAGGCAAAAGCTATGTGCATGGGGTAGAACAGATGGATCGCGGGTATGAACATATCGTCGAACGATTAAAAGCACTGGGCGCTGATATTGTACGCATAAAGGAGGAAGAATGAAAAAATTACCGATTTTGTTAATCCTTGCTGGGGGTGCTGGTAAACGATTTTGGCCGTTTGAAACAGATAAACCCCTGTTTCCGTTTGCAGGGAAACCTTTGATTTGGCATATTGCAAATATGGCAACCAAGATGCGATTTGCGTCCGTTATTATCGTGACGCCAAAAGATACGAGATCACTGTATGAATCGTTGTCATTATCAATTCCGTTACAAATTGTAGTACAAGAAAACCCGCTTGGTATGGCAGATGCCTTTTTGACAGTTTCAAAAGAACTTCAAGATAATCCAGCATTGGTAGTCATTGGTGATGACTTAGTGGAGCCATCAATCTATGAGAAAATGATACAAAGAGCAGAAGATACGTCTGTTTTTGGCGTTCTCGTAGGGTGGAAGCCAGGCAAATATTTCCCTGGCGGGTATCTTGAGTGCATTGGTAATCGTGTGATTGAGATTAGAGAAAAACCAGGTGAAGGAAACGAACCAAGCCCATATGTGTATATTGCAGCACAGTACATAAAAGATGCGAGTGTGTTTGCGAATGTATTACGTACGATAAAGGATGCAAATGATGATGTATATGAGAGAGGGCTAACCGTATTAATGAAAGATCAACACGTGACGATGATTCCATATACCGACTCTTTTACAACTCTCAAATATCCGTGGCATGTGTTGGATGTCAATACCATGCTTTTATCTCAATTGACGAAAAAAACAGGGAGAAATGTGGTGATGAAGAAAAATGTCATCTTAGAAGGAAATGTGTATATAGAGGATAACGTCACGATTTATGAAAATACGAAAATTATCGGCCCTTGTTATATTGGCAAGGGATCAATTATCGGCAGTAACAATATTATAAGAGCGTCTCATATAGGCGCCGGATGTGTGACAGGATTTAATACGGATATCACAAGAAGCTATATTGGTGATGATTGCTGGCTTCACTCCAATTACATAGGGGATAGCGTCTTAGAGTCGGATGTGAGTATGGGATCGGGCACCGTGCTTGCGAATTTGAGGCTTGATGAAGAAGACATAACGTCAGTCGTGCAAAATAATAAAATATCAACACAGAAAAACAAGTGCGGCGCACTTATCGGAAGTCACGTCCGGATTGGCGTGAATGTGAGTGTCATGCCGGGTATTAAGATTGGATCAGATTCAAGCATTGGGGCCGGGTTAACCATTGTGGAAGATGTACCTTCCTCTTCGTTTTGTGTAGGAAATCGACCATCGTATACTGTGAAAAAGAATACGCGTCGTGTAGATATTGAATCGAGAAAACAATTTCGTATGAAGATATGAAGCCTACAGACGTAGTCCTTTTACACGGATGGAATTTATCAAAGGTGACATTTGAGCCCCTTTTTGATGCTTTTACCAAAGCGGGTTTTCATGTTCATTCATTTGATTTTCCCGGATTTGGGAGAGAAGTAGCTCCAAAAAAGCCGTGGCATGTCGTTGACTATGCTGAGTTTTTGAAACGATATCTTGATACGCATGGCATTAAAAAAGCTTTAATTGTCGGGCACTCATTTGGAGGCAGAGTCGCATTGAAATTTGTACAGCTTTATCC
>CAYHQC010000023.1:0-10962 GCA_964358845.1 uncultured Gammaproteobacteria bacterium
TCCTGCCTTTCCATTCAAATACAAGAAGGTATGCAAGGGCGATGGGGATTAGCAATAAAACGCTTGATATTTTGGCGGCGATGGCAAGGCCCGTAAAAACTGCTAATCGTATACCAAATTGTTTCGTCACCAGAAAATACAACGCAAGCGTGACACATAGAGTAGCAAAGGAGTCGACCGTGAAAAAATGTGAGAGTTGGATAGGCAGAACGAGCGTTGCATAGAATAATCCCGCAAACAAAGCTGCTCTTTTTTGTTTTGTGATGGCAAGACTTGTCGCCATGACGACTAAAAGTGTGATCATGTCAAAAAGAGCCGAGAGTTTTCTGCCGATAATATTGAGTTTGTCGTATGAGTCCATGGAAAAAAGTTGTGCAACTGCTTTGGTGAGGATAATCGGCCACGTGCCATAAACATAAAATGAATAGTTCTTGTTATGGGGATTTAGTCCGGATGTATTCGTGTTAAAGTATTCGATAAAACTGCGAGACCATGTCAGATTATTAGTGACCATAGTAAGAAATCGTTCATCAGGATGAAGATGATTGCCCTGATCCCAATTGACGCCATAGAGGCGGAAAAATGCCGCAAGAATAATAATGAACCCGCTTAGTATCGTAAACGTCTTGGTGGTTAGTTTTGGCATAGAGTATTTTTTGAGTATACACGAAGAAATGTGTCAGGATTTGTATACTCTGCAGGAATGGAATTCCAGAGAGAAAGATTTGGATGGACATATTCTTCAGGAGTTTTAGAGAGTTCAACATATGAAATAGTAAGAGTTGAGAGCAGAGAGCAAAGAGTAGAGAGATTTGGAGCCTGATAGATGGAAAGGAGTTCTTGCTCTCGTTTCCCCTGGTCATAGCCGTATGACCACGTAAAATAGGTGTAGCCGGAATAAATGGCACGTCCCGCCAAGGAGGCCGAGTGATAAAACCATGTGGAGTTGGCGATGATGTCGTTTGGATTGGTGTGATTTTCAAAAAACAACACATCCTGCCGTTTATCGCTGTTTACGACAGAACCTCGTGAGTCGTTTATGATCGGAAAAAGGTCGATGATTCCGGAAAAAACGAGAAGAAAAATAATACAAATAAGACTTATTGGACCTATGCGTCTTATAAGACCTATTCTTACTACTGCATATGCTGAAAACATACTTGCCATAATCATAAAAAAGTTAAAAAATTTATGATTGTTTATCATGTCTTCTGAAAGACGAAAAACGTTCGGGATCAAAAAAATCAACAATAACGGTACAGCAATCAATTTGCGAATAGGGCGGGGAGAGAGGAGTATCCCTATGGGAATAAGCACTATGTGAAATCCTATGTTATAAAACCAATATTTCACAAAGGAAAAAATAGTGAGTGGCCCTTGTGAAAGATAGCCATAGTCAACAATGACAGGTGATCCTATGTGTGTAGTGCGAGAAAGAATAAACAACGCTGGCAAAGACAACAGTGCTGAATAAAAGAGAGTTGATCGTGTATTTTTTTCTACCAAAAATATCCATGCAAGGAAAATTGTCGCCATTAAAGCAGCCGGAAAATGGATATACAAAAGTATGCTTATTATAAGTGCTATATATATGTTTTTCGATTTTTTTAGCGTCATAAAAATGATAAGGAGCGACAAACCATACGCGAGGGCAAGATGTCGTTGATTGGTGAAAATGTTTAAAGTCCAAAACGCGCTAATTAATCCGCCGTCCCATGGTCCAAATGAGGTAAATTTTGAGTTTGTGATGATATCAATTGGCGTATTGAGAGAGATAGGGTGGTCAGTAAAAAATCGAATAAATGAAAGTGATCCGTTAAAGATGGTAAAGAGCACTGAGAGTATGGAAACAAAAGTACTTGAAAAGAGTGCATAGGAAAATACAAAAATCATGATAAGCATAAGAAAAAATCCGAGTGCACTTGGGATATTTACTGCATAATCAAGACGCATTCCTAATCTTTCAAGAAGGCCTACAATCGAATAAAAGCCAAAATGATAGCGAATTGGTTCGTTTGGAAAAAGAGGGGACTCTATCGGTTGAGCCAAAGAAAGACGATTAAAGTTTGCTCCTTTAGAAAAAGAATGAATGAGTGGAATGTGCGCGCCAAAATCACTCCATGCTTTGCTGGCGATGGTGATTGATTGCGTTCGTTTGTCAAAAGAAAATGTATGAAACATGAGATAGAAAGAGAAGGACAAAGCTATTGTCATCCCAGCTATTTTTATAGTCATTCCCGCATTTATTTTTGTCATTCCCGCGTACGCGGGAATCCAGTGTCTAAATAATTTTTTCATACAAGTCATCCCAATGTGGATTTAATGATTCGATGAGTTTGAGTTTCCATAAACGATTCCATTTTTTTAATTGTTTTTCTCGTGATAGGGCAGTGTTGATATCAGAGAATTCTTCATAATAGGCCAAAGAATGTGTGGAATATCGTTTTGAGAATCCTTCAACAGCATCTGTTTTATGCTCATAGACTCGACGGATAAGATTATTGGTCACACCAATATATAATGTGCCATTGCGTTCACTTGCTAGTATGTATACATAATATGACATATATTATTATACTCTGGATCCCCGCGTGCGCGAGGATGACCAACGATTATACTCTGGATCCCCGCGTGCGCGAGGATGACCAACGATTATACTCTGGATCCCCGATCAAGTCGGGGATGACATCCAAATCGCATGCGTGAGGATGACACAATTAGGATGATAAAATAATATTTGTCGCTTTTATCCCTAATTCTACCGCGTAATTTGTCCCTCTGTCCCATGGGACGATAGAGTCCATGTTGGCAAGATATACGTTTTGAACCGGAGTTTTTATGGCTGGTATTTTTTGGGAATAGTGGCGCTGATGCACGGGCTGGGCAAAGGGAGCCACAAACAATTGACAATTAACAATTGACAATTGACGAAACTCAGGGCTCAGGCGCTTGATGAAAGGCAGAAATTTTTTGAGGAGTTGTTCTTTTGAAAGCTTGAGATACGGGTGATTATTGGGTAGGTAGTTGCCAATATAGGTAATGTGTTTGCCGCCATAATATCTTTTGTCCATGAAGTTTGTATGGGTTACTACTGCCAAAAATGGGTACGACTGATCAGTCACATTGAGCCAGTATGTTTTCTGAAGGATCGGCGTATCTGTCTCAAGGATTAATACTTGTGCATGAAGGTGGGGGATTTGTAATGGCAAATGGCCAATGGCAAATGACAAATTTGAGACAATTTTGGCGGCAAGAGAAGTTGGAATTGTTAAAAGAACTTTATCAAACGATGAATGAGTATTATTGTCGAGTGTAATTTGCAGATTTGCAGATTTGATATTTGTAGATTTCCTTATGGAAGTAATAGTCGTTGATGTAAGGATAACGCCTCTATTTTTGGTGATTGCATGTTCAAGTGCGGTGACGAGAGTATGAAATCCGCCTTTTATGTAATAAAGACTCGGGGTGCGTTTTTTGATCCTCGCACAGAGCCAAGCTGCCGAAATAGTTGAGGCAAAGTGACTAAATTTGCCATAAAGCAATGGCTTCCAGATTGTATTGAAGGCATTAATTCCCCCTATTGAGATACAAAGTTGTTCAGCCGTAACTGACTCCAATGGTCTCCAAAATGGGTTGATTTTAAGAATTCCAAGAAGGAGTGCTGTACGAAATTTATCAACAATTGAAAGTGCGGGGAATTGAAATAAAGAAAGGGGTGAGTCGAGCTGATATTGTTTGTCTTTAAAAAGCGTTGCAGTTATCGGACGGGTGATGATGAGTTTTTCTTGGAGACCTAATTCTTTTATAAGGCCAAGAATTGCCATATCATTGGTAAATAAGTGGTGATATGCGGCTTCCAGATGCCATTTCCATGTGGGTTTTTTGAATCCATATGCAAGGCCGCCTAAGAATTTTTCTTTTTCAAAGATGGTTACTCTGTGTCCTTTTTGAGAAAGCTGGTACGCGGCACTAAGTCCTGTAAGCCCGCCTCCGATAATTGCTATTTTCATGGAAGCATTGTATCACGGGCACGTCTATAGTATTCTACTACTATATATGGAAGGCTCCAACGAACAGCTAGGCGTCAAATCTCCGATTGTTGATTCTGTAGGGAAAATTGGTGAGGTGGTAGGACGGAATGTAGACCAAATTTTATTGAGAAAAGAACAGAAGCTCAAGAAAGTATAATTCCCCTATGATATCCGATTTTTTCATTGCGATGAGATGGTGGAGCGTACTTTTTTTTATGGGCGCCGCTGCATTTCCCCTCACACGTCTTCTTTTTCGTGGGTGGCATGATCAAGGATATCTTTTTTCCAAAGCAGTGGGACTTTCTCTTGTAGGATGGATAGTGTTTGTTTTTGGGATGGCGCACATTGCGCCGTTTACTTTAAGTACCATAGGGATAGCAACTGCGATTGTTTTTGGAGTTGGTGTTGTTTTGTCATTATCACATAAGACTCATAGGTCTTATAAGACCAATAAGACTCATATGCTAAAAACTGTGATAGCAGAAGAATTTTTCTTTCTGGCGGCTCTCCTTTTTTGGACGTGGGTGAAAGCGCACGAGCCGAGCATTCGCGGGTTAGAGAAATTTATGGATTACGGATTCATGCAGTCTCTATTAAACAGCAAATACTTTCCTGCTGTCGACATGTGGTATCCTCCGTATCCTATAAATTATTATTACTTCGGGCATCTTGTTACGGCTATGATTACAAAAGCGTCAATGCTTGATCTTTCGTACACATTTAACCTCATGCTTTCTACCATTTTTGCATTTTGTTTCACTATGAGTTTTTCGATTGGGAGGGAAATTCTTCGGATAAGTCCCATAAGACCTATGAGTCAAATAAGACTAATAGGAGGAGGTCTTTTTACTGCTTTTTTGGTGACACTAGCCGGCAATATGCAGATGCTTTATGCGTTTACGAGAGGGTATACCGGAGACAACGTGAAACCCTTTTGGGAGCTATTGTGGCCCGTACGAGATTTTTTGGGCAGTGTTTCAGAGGGATTAAATATATATTGGTATGCGAATGCGACACGATTTATTCCTTACACGATTCACGAGTTCCCCAGCTATTCGTTTGTGGTCTCGGATGTGCACGGACATGTGTTGAGTATTCCGTTTGTATTGCTTGCGATAGGTCTTTTGTTACAAATACATAAGTCTTATAAGACTAATTTGACTTATAAGACCAATATGTTTTCTTATATTTTTTACGGTTTTCTTTGCGGCATACTTCTTATGACCAATGCGCTTGACGGACCGATATATGTAGGATTGTTTGGTATTTCTTTGTTGATTTTTTATTGGACTTATGGGACTCATACGTCTTATTGGACCTATTTTAAGATAATAGGTGTTGTATTGGCGGCAGCGATTATTGCAAGTCTTCCATTTTTATCTCACTTTACATCGTTTGTAAATGGAATTGCTGTCGATTGTCCGCCCGGATTTTTGGCCAATACAAAAATAGGACCACTTCTTTTTGAAGGAGTAGAGAAGTGTCAGCGATCGCCGCTTTGGATGATGGGACTTCTGTGGGGATTTTTTTGGCTTTGTGGAGGGATGTGGATTTTTTCAAAAGTACGTTTTATAAGACCTATAAGACTCATAAGCACTATAAGTCCAATTGAAAAGATTCTTATGATTTTCTTTTTCTTTTCCATAGCGCTTATAATTTTTCCTGAGTTTTTTTATTTTAAAGATATTTATCCACAGCATTTCAGAAGCAACACGATGTTTAAGTTGGGGTATGAGGCCTTTATTTTATTTTCTATAGTCTCAGGATATGCAATTTTTTCTCTCCTCACTACAGCGCGTACAAGGTGGAAAAAAGTTCTTTTTGGGATTGTGCTTATCGGTCCATTATTTCTTGTCTCGATCTATCCATTATTTTCGGTCCGGAGTTATTTTGGGGGTTTAAAAAATTACGAAGGGATTTATGGCCTTTCGTGGTTAGAGCGTGAGTATCCGGATGATTTTGCAGGGATTGAGTGGTTTAAAACTCAGAACTCAAAACTCAATGACCAAAAAACACCAGCTATTCTTGTCGAGGCGGATGGGGACAGCTATACGGATTATCAACATTTTTCTGCGTTTACAGGAATTCCCACGGTTGTGGGGTGGGCGGTGCATGAATGGTTGTGGCGGGGAAGTTATGATGCGGTGTCGCCACGGCGTGAGGACGTGCGGCGAATATATGAGTCGCAAGATGTAAAAGAGATGAAAGAGCTTTTAAATCAATACAACGTACAATTTGTCATTGTGGGAACTCTCGAACGACAAAAATTTACCAAACTTGTAGAGGACAAGTTTACTACCTTTGGACAGGAAGTCTTCCACTCGGGTGAGACAGTGATCTATGAAATTTTAAATAGAGCACTATAACGTTGGTCGGTTTTTTTCGGATAATTATGTACGAATCGAGTATCGGCCGATACATCATTTGTACATAATTGGTAAAGAGTGGTCGTTGTAATAGTCCAGATAATACATTCAGGTACTGGGCATTGACAACGGAAGTTTAATCTGGTTAAATAGGTTCTAGAGTTTCAAAGTTTCCTCGTGAAGTTTGTTTTTCATGAATTCCCTTACATAAAGTATCATTTTCTTTTTGCAATGAGTGTTTTCAACGTTTTGACCAAGTAACGAACTAACCAAGTAACTCCTCAACGAAATGTATGGCTTTTAAAGCAACCCGTAAACCAACAACAAAGACAAAGATAAAGGAAGAAGTGCAGGATGCTCCTTCAGCGCCTTTGCCAACTCTTTCTATTGACGATCTTGTGGGAGGTGCCTCTCCTGTTGATGATCAGCCAGTGAAATTTTCAAGTCCCGTGAGTCCTGTGAGTATCGTGAACACCCCAGCAACTTCCGTCGTTTCTCCAGCGCCACGCAGAGATTATGAGGGTAGCGGTAGACGATTCAGTGGCGGAGACTATCGCGGCGGTGGGCCGGGCGGCAACAGACGTTTTGGCGGCGGCGGCGGAGATTACCGTTCAGGCGGACCGGGCGGCAACAGACGATTTGGCGGCGGATATGGCAACAATCAAGGAGGATATCGAAGACCACCAGATCGCAACTTCCGTGAAGGATTTGTCGATCGGCCTCGACAAGATTTTGTCGATACGCCGTTTACCCTTGACGTGAATGTTCCCACAGAGACCGTTCGCGGAATTCTTGACACCATGCCTGACGGACATGGATTTTTGCGGCCAAAATATACGCCAAGTGAAAAAGATGTGTATATTTCTCAGTCGCAAATTCGACGGTTTTTGCTTCGCAATGGCGACATGGTAGAAGGTCAAGCGAGGGCGCCTAAGGAGAATGAACGGTATTATGGATTACTCAAAGTAGAAAAAGTAAACGAGCTTGCCGCAGAAATGATGGAAAAACGGCCAAAATTTGAAGATCTTGTGCCTATATATCCCAATACTTTATTAAAATTAGAAACCGGTAAACTCCCACTTTCTACACGCATGATTGACTTACTCGCACCCATCGGATTTGGCCAACGCGGGCTTATCGTCTCGCCTCCCAAGGCGGGAAAAACGACAGTCTTAAAGGAATTGGCCGCAGGAATCGCTGAAAATTATCCTCAAGTGCATCTTATGGCAGTGCTTATTGGTGAGCGGCCGGAAGAGGTGACCGACATCATGCGATCGGTCAAAGGCGAGGTGTATGCGTCAAACTTTGACGAAGCGCCAGATCATCAAACGAGAGTTGCTGAGGTGGCGCTGGATCGGGCCAAAAGACTTATAGAGATGGGACATGATGTCGTGATTTTATTGGATTCTATAACCCGTTTGGCCAGAGCCTACAACATGGTAGTCAATCCTTCCGGCAGAACTTTGACCGGTGGATTTGATCCTGCGGCGTTGTATCCAGCTAAAAAGTTTTTGGGAGCCGCCCGATGCAACGAGCCGTTTATAACCCCAGAAGAGCAAGCGGCAAATCTTACCGGAGAACGACCAAAGCTTAATCGCGCGACAGAGGGTGGATCACTAACTATCATCGGTACCGCACTTATAGAGACGGGAAGCAGGATGGATGACCTCATCTACGAAGAATTTAAAGGTACGGGCAACATGGAGCTTCATCTTTCCCGATCACTTCAGGAACGACGCGTGTTTCCAGCGATTGATGTAGGCAAAAGCGGGACACGGCATGATGAATTGCTCTTGGGGGAAGAGAGTATGAAGCGGGTCATTACACTGCGGCACATGCTCACTCTTTTGTCTGATGATGAGCGAACCCTCATGCTTATAGACAAGATGAGCAAAATTGAGTCAAACGCCGAGTTTCTTGAGGCGTTGGGGAAAGATTGAAAGAGTTAGTTCGTTATTCGTTACTTTGTTACTTCGATATTTTGTTTCGTTGAAATGATGTAGGGTAGTGTTATTTGCATCTTTAGTTTTCACGTAGTAGGCTAGGCCAATCAGTATGAGAAAATTCATAGCTACTCTTATCGATGATATACGCTTGTGGGGACAGGGTTGGTACATGTACATTTCTCGTAGGTTGAGAAATTTCGGTGTACGTTTTGAATCAAAAAAGGATGTCCTGGTGGATGTGCTTATGGCCAGACGCGGAGGATATCAACGGCCATTTTTACATTTCTCCGTCAGTGTGTTGGTCGTATCAGCATTCGTGTCGGCACCTATTTTAGCCAACAGTTATCCTTCGGGTGTGTCATCGGCGCTTGCGGACTTTACGGCACCATCTGCAGTACTTACGTCTCTTGACGTATCTGAATATGGAATTCAAACCCAAAAATCCGAAAAACCACGTGATCAAATCATAGCGTACCCGGTCGCAAGTGGTGATACCCTATCAACTGTTGCGGAAAAATTTGGTGTGTCCGTTGATAGTATAAAGTGGGCAAATGAGCTAAAAAGAGATAGTTTGAGTATAGCGCAAGAATTAAAAATTCCTCCTGTTACGGGAATTGTGCATAAAGTGCGGGAAGGGGATACGATTTACTCGATAGCAAAACGGTATCAGACGGAAGCGCAAAAAATACTCAACTTTCCATTTAACGATTTTGCTGATTTAGATACATTTGCGTTAAATGTTGGGCAGACGCTTATCGTGCCGGATGGCGTGCCTCCTGCCGTAGTACCGATAGTTCCTCGATCATTTGCCACCAGACCTCTTATCGCCGGAGGCAGTGGACAATTTTCGTGGCCAAGTGTGGGTGTGATCACCCAATATCCGATTTGGTATCATTTAGCGTTAGATATCGCGAATCCGTCTCAGCCGCCGGTGACTGCCGCCTCTGATGGGCAAGTGGTCTTGGTTGAGTATCTCAAGTATGGGTATGGACACCATCTGATCATAGGTCATGGTGACGGGCTATCCACGCTTTATGCGCATATGACTGAAATGTATGTAAAGGTGGGCGACAAGGTTACGCGCGGACAGGTTATTGGGAAAATGGGATCAACGGGTCGATCTACAGGCACCCATCTTCATTTTGAAGTACGAAAAAATGGCACGATTGTGAATCCATTGTCGTTTTTGAAGTAGGGCCGTTAGTACAGTGGCCCGCCTGCTACGCGTTGCGAAGCATTGCGGGCAGGTAATACGCCAGAGTTGGGCCTATAGGTAAGTGGTATACCGCTATCTTCGCATGATAGAGTCGCCAGTTCGATTCTGGCTAGGTCCACTGCAAGAAAAACATATACGTCTTATTGGTCTTATAAGACGTATGGGACAAATATGATTACATCAAAATCAGGCGGATATGAGAGTCTATTAGTGTATAGGTTTGCTGTGGTAATATATGATTTGACAGAGTTGTTTTGCCAACAATATCTCTCTGATTTAAAATATAAACGTGATGTCGAGCAGATGAGACATGCAGCGAGAAGCGGCAAGCAAAATATTGCAGAAGGATCGCTTGAGAATAGTGTAGAAGGAAATTTAAAATTGACAGGTGTGGCGAGAGCAAGTTTTGGAGAGCTACTGGAGGACTATAAAGATTTTATTCGGAGAAACAGCTTTAGTTTGTGGGATAAAAACGATCCAAGGGTGTTGGAAATACGTCAAATGAGAGAAAATACCAATAAGACGAATAGGTCCTATGAGTCTTATATTTCTTATTTGGGAAAACCTGAAGAATTTGCTAATTTGATGGTTACTTTGTGTTTTACAGAAGGGTATCTTATGGATCAACTTTTAAGAGCTATTGAATATAAATTTGTGAAAGAAGGAGGGTTTCGAGAAAATTTGTTTCGAAAAAGAAGAGAGTACAAAGAGAATGGGCCCGTAGTACACCGGTAGTATAGCTCCATGGCATGGAGTAGAAAGGAGTTCGATTCTCCTCGGGTCCACACTACGTCCGGCTTAGCCGGACTACGTGTGGCGCGGCCACAAAAAGAAAATGTGTTATTGAAATTATCTCACTTCTATAGAGGCTCCGGCGACGGTGGGCGTAGACTCTGCTGATTTTTCGTTGAAAAATGTGCCGACGACAGCACCTAATCCAAGCATCAGCGCAAACATGACAAGAAGCATCCAGCTTCGGATGAGAACGAGGAGCGATTCTTTAGGTTTGGCACTTTTTGTGCGAGTAGCCCTTGAAATCTTTCGATGTATTTTCTTTTTCACTATCTCCAGTGTAGACGAAAATGGGGAGTGGTTGTCAAGGGCCTATTTTCTTCTTGACTTTATACGCCTTACGGCTTCATATTAGTAATAAGAGACCTGATTGTTATGTTTGGGGATATCGGGGCTTTTGCTAATTCTTGATAAACTATATCAGAGAGTCAAATCAAAGTGAATATACTAATAAATCTCCCCAGTCTTCAAAATCGTCATCATTGATCCACTTTTTTATAGATTGTTACACAAAGTTGATAAATTTTTGTGTAATCCCGAGCTTGTCGAGGGATAAAAATTCTTCAGGATTTATCCAAATATTGCCGCTGGTACTTTTTGTGGTGTTTAGC
>CAYHQC010000024.1:0-10716 GCA_964358845.1 uncultured Gammaproteobacteria bacterium
ACCAAAAAATTAACGTATTAAATTCCTTGGGACACTAAATGATAGAAGTCAGGTGGATCGACGAAATCGCTATCTCCGCTCCAAAGCACAAACGTTCCAACTTTTTTCAAATGAAGATCAAGAAGCATATCAACACCTATTTCCACGTCAAAATTACACTTTCTGTCTTCGATATAAAATTCACCTTTTCGGTTCATATCCTTAAAACATTCATTGAGATATTCAATCGTAGACACCTCATACTTACGCAACAGTGCCCGACGGATAAAGTGATTAAGCAACGCTGTAGAATCTGAAGGTATACTGGAAGTATCAATAGGAAACCGCATTATTTTTACTGGTTTCGTACGGACAACATACTTTTGATTTTCTAATTCTTTTATCTCATCCTCTGATTGTTGATTACCCTCAATAAAGCCATTGTAAAAATTTACCGCTTCAATCGTGCTGAAAGAATCCAAAAATTGTTTTAATCTTTTTACGTCAATATGCCAACCGAGCTTATTACTCCACGGGCGTACATTTGCGTAATCAATATATATTCGTGTTGGCATGCCAAAAATACCCTCTAATTGGTTGATGATTGGCTTACTGCTCTCCGCTAGCTGCTTAATTTTTTCACTCTTTGGTATAAACATATTAAAAATCATCCGACCTTTTGATATCGATAACCGTATTTAATATTGTCATTCAAAAATTGCCCTTTGGATGACGCGCTCATGAGCCCCTGATGCAAATATTCCGAAACATTGAAATACTGATAGATTTCGCCTGAAATAAATTCCACTTCTAATATAGACGACTGCCCATCATAGCCGATTGAACGAATAGTTGATGATGATACTGGTATTCGCAGCATAATTAAAGAATATTCTTAATCTCGTTTATTATGGAGCTAATTTGTTTTTCTTTTTCGTTAATCCCCTCCAATAATTCCTTTGGCGCTTTGTGGTTGACTGCCTCTTGGCGCTTGGGGTTTTTGAAGTCCAGGTTGAAATTCCGTTCCTGAATTTCTGCAATGGAAACTTTCCAGGCATGGTCATTGGATACGCGGTTATTCCACCACTTTCGTACTGGATCAAACTCTTCGTGCTGGATCGGTCGGCCTTTGGTGTACTGCCGCAAACCGTCGGGAAGCGGCAACTCGTAGTACCAGACTTCTTTAGTCGGACTGCCTTTGTTAAAAAACAGCAGATTTGTGTTTACGCCCGCGTAGGGATTAAATACGCCTTGGGGCAAACGGACAATCGTATGTAAATTGCATTCCTCAAGCAATTTTTTCTTAATCGCCGTCTTTACTCCTTCACCAAACAGCGAACCGTCGGGAAGAACTATGCCACAGCGGCCATTGGGCTTCAATAAATGGATAAACAAGACTAAAAACAAATCCGCGGTTTCTTTGGTACGAAACTCGGCCGGGAAATTTTTCTCCACTCCGTCTTTAACCGCGCCGCCAAACGGCGGATTAGCCACAATCACATTCACGCGGTCCTTGGGTCCGTACTCCCGCAGAGGTTGGGAAAGCATGTCACCACGACGCAAGTGTTTGGGGGTATCCACGCCATGCAAAATCATGTTGGTCATCGCCAGTAAATGCGGAAGTGGCTTGAGCTCTACGCCGTGAATTGAATTTTGCAGCGTTTTTTCGTCTTTCTGCGTTTTCACTTCGTTCTTGCGGATATACTCAATAGTGTCAATCAAAAATCCGCCGGTACCGCAAGCCGGATCCAAAATCGTATCCCCAAGCTTAGGGTTGACCATCTCCACCACAAAGCGCGTCAGCGGACGGGGTGTGTAATATTCGCCAGCGTTACCTGCGCCTTGAAGTTCTTTTAAGAGATGCTCGTAAATTTCATTAAAGTGATGGCGATCTTCGGCGCTGTTGAAATCGACTTCATTGAGCTTATTTATCACCTGCCGGATGAGCGTACCGGACTTCATATAATTGTAACTGTCTGCAAACACTTCGCGGACGATAAAACCCCGTGGATCATCACTCTCGTTAAACGATAGGTCTTTGAGTCGTTTGAAAAGTTGATTATTGATGAAATCTAATAACTTATCTCCCGTCATACCTTCCTGGTCAGTCGCCCAATTGCGCCAACGAAGATCCTGAGGAAGCGGCGACCGGTATGTGGGATTGATGAGCTCGCGCTGTTTTTCCTGATCGTCGAAAATCTTCAAAAACAGCATCCAGACGAGCTGGCTTAAACGCTGAGCATCACCGTCAACTCCCGCATCTTTGCGCATAATGTCCTGAATGAATTTGATGACGGGTTGAATATTAGGCATACAGGGCTTGTTGTACTTGATTTACTGCAAATAAATATTGTTCGCGGCCACCAAAAATATTATTTACGATTTCATACGGCGTACCGAACTCATCAAATGGACTGACGGTAAGATCGCCAATATCATCAATGGCGGTGATGCCCTGATCTGCGTATTTTACCAGAAGCGCATCTATGACTTCACGGGCTTTCCCTTCGTATTTAGTAAAGTAATCCTGCTTGCGGGCGCGGGCTGCGCGCTGCTTGCGCGTGAACGGCCGTTTACCCCAGGCCACGTGGCACACCAGATCAAACACATCTAAATCCTTACCAACCTCGGCGGCAAGCTCGTGGAAGAACACGCCGTGGGCTTCAAGCTCATTGATAATCGCTTCTTTTTGTTCGGCTTTTGTCCAGGCATTCAGAAAGTGATCCAGCGAGGCGTATTCTTTGAGAATATTGCGCTTGGTGTAGTCCTTGAGTGACTCCGTTATCAACTTGCCACGCTCGTCCATGTATTGCACGCGCTCGTTAATGACTTTGACTTCCACGCCTAACGGATAGTATTTTGTCGGTGCGTCGGCAATCATACCGGTTCCCGTTTCAGACGGGCCGTAGTCAATGATATGCTTGTCCTCTGAATCAACTTCCGGTCCATCCTCGATTTCAGGTAGCACGATCGGGTCTTTCTCTTTAACTTTATAGATGACCACCGGAAAACCGTCAAACGTTGGATCGGAAAACAATTCAGTTGCACCCCGAAAGTCCATAATCGTAAAAAACATCTTGCCGTAGTCCTCACGCACCCGCGTACCGCGACCGATAATTTGCTTGAATTCAATCATGGAGTTGATATTTTGATCTATGACGATGAGAGAGACTGTTTGCGTATCAACACCCGTCGTAAGCAATTTTGAGGTAGTGGCGATAACTGGGTACAGGCTTTCTGGATCGATAAATTTATCCAGCTCTTTAACGCCCTGCTCGTCGTTGCCGGTGATACGGACAACGTAATTGGCGTGCTCGCGCACCAGCTCCGCATTGGCATTTACTAATTCCTGACGCATACGCTCGGCGTGCTCAGTATCAACGCAGAAGACAATGGTTTTCTGCATCCGATTGGTAATTTTTAAATACTCGGTGATTTTTTGAGCCACAACCTTTGTCCGCTCTTCCAGTACAATTTTGCGATCAAAGTCGCTCTGATTATAGATTTTGTCGGGTAATGGATGACCGTATTTATCAAGTTGTCCAGATATAGGCCGATACCCTTCTGCATCCCGATCAAGGGTAACGCGAATGACTTTATACGGAGCCAGAAACCCATCCTCAATGCCCTGTTTGAGCGAGTAGGTGTATACCGGATCGCCAAAATACATCTGAGTGGAGATATCTGTGGTTTCTTTGGGTGTGGCAGTTAACCCGATCTGAGTGGCATTTTTGTAATAGGCAAGAATTTCCCTCCATACAGAGTCTTCACGAGCGCTGCCACGATGGCATTCATCCACAATGACGAGATCAAAAAAGTCAGGCGAGAATTGTTTGAAAATATTTTTTTCTTCCTCAATGCCGGTTAAGCCTTGATACAGACCAAGATACACCTCATATGCTTTATCTACGTTGCGGTGTTGGATTTTGATCATTTTGTCGCCAAAGTGACGGAAGTCATTCATAATCGGTTGATCTGCCAGAATATTGCGGTCAACCAAAAAGAGAATCCTTTTCTTTACCCCTGCTTTCCAGAGACGCCAGATGATTTGAAACGCGGCATACGTCTTACCCGTGCCGGTAGCCATGACGAGCAGTAGACGGTTCTGACCTTTGACAATAGCTTCTGTGGCACGGTTAATAGAAACTTGCTGGTAATAACGCGGTGACTTACCGTCGATTTCCTGATAGTTTTCTTGGACGATAATCCGCTCCTGATCGCGTGCGAATCCCTTTGCTTTTACATATCGATTATAAAGCGCGTCAGGAGAAGGAAACTCACGTAACCCAAGCTCACGCTCAATCGGGCCTGCTTTTACCAAACGATCATGCTCCAAAAAAGCATCCCCATTAGAACTATAAACAAAAGGCACGTCAAGCGCCTCGGCGTAATCAAGTCCTTGCTGCATGCCGTCGCCGACCGAATGGTTGTTATCCTTGGCTTCAATAATCGCCAAGGGCAGATGGCCCCGATGATACAAAATGAAATCTACACGTTTTTTTTCTCCGCGGATCACTGTTTTGCCTCGCACCGTGATCTGGCCGGCGGTGAAGCTGTATTGTTCGCGAATTTGACGCTCTAAATCCCACCCAGAGGCGATCACCGAGGGAAGAATATACTTTGAACAGATATCTTGTTCCGAAAAATCCTTCATGACTTGAATTATACTCCTCCCAACGTTCTGGGTCGATAAACCTTTTGGGGTGTAATCCGAGGCTTTATGTAGATAACTAGAGGGAATATTTCACTCGTGCCTGAGGATTAATCTTGATATTTTTTTCAATAAACGTTCGTGCCTGCACTTCAGCTTTATTCGCCATTTTTATGAATCGATCGTATATTTCTTTTTCCGATTGTTTTGTTTGTTTAGCTTTCATAGAATTACTTACAGCTTAGCATATACACATTACTAGTCAAGTTTAATTTTGTAGGTCTTAGTCAAAAATTTCTTAAACTCACTTATTCCTCTGGCGTCATACACACACCTATTTGTTTTTATTGCCTCCGCAATCTCTTTAAGCTCTTCCTTAGTAAAATCATCACATTGACCAATAATCTGAAGAATAGCAATTGTATGATAAAAATCCGAGCTGGTACAGAAAGCGCGGACTATCGAGGTCTTCGCTTTTGTATATATTGACCCGTTTTTCTCATAGGATAAACTAATTTTGCAGATTGCAATAGCAACTTCTTTTAAATTATCTACATCATGATGAGGATATTGCGATTTCATAGGCTTCAATTGAAGCGCATGGTATTTGTTAATAAAACCATATGGATTAATGGCTTCTAATTTAACAGGGATTATTTCTTTATCTAATACTACAGCCATGCCAGTTTCTTGATTAGTAAAGTCAGATTCTTTAAAGGATTGGGTTAATAGCGGAATAAAAAACTCTGCGCGGGTAATATATTTAGTAATTTCTTCAGCAAAAATTGTTCCGCCGGTTAGGTCATCATGCGCCACAAATATTTCATAGCCACCATACCACTGTAATAAATTCTTTAGCCTTCCAGCAAGATATTTGTCAACGGAAGAATAACTGATAAAAGCACATAACGTATCCATATACAATATATTGTATTATAAAAGTTCTCGTTCCTTAAAGCTTGTATAGCCTGCATTTGTAACAATGATGTGATCCAAAACGTGAATATCTAGAAGCTTGCCAGAATCGACAAGTTTTTTCGTAACAAGTATATCCTCTTCTGATGGTTTCGTGTCTCCTGACGGATGATTATGGACGAGGATGATGCTTGCGGCGAGGTTACCGATTGCTGGTTCAAAAATCTCCCGTGGATGAACAAGGCTGGCGTTGAGGGTGCCGATGGAAATAACTTCTCTAGCTATTTCTTGATTTTTGGTATCCAGATAAATAGCGATGAAATGTTCTTTTTTGAGTCCGCGGATATCTTTGAGTGAATCAAAAACAGCTTGTGGAGAAATCGCGATGAGTTGTTGCTTTTCTTGCAATAACCGCTTCCCTAACTCGATACACGCAATAATTTCCGCGCATTTTACTGGACCTAATCCTTTTATCTTTCGTAAATCGGAAATGGTGATGTGTTGAATATTTTCTGTCCCAATGAGCTTCAGAATTTTATTGGATAACTCTATAACGTTTATCCCTTTGATACCTGTGCGAAGTAGAATCGCGAATAGTTCTGTCGTCGACAACTTGGCTGGTCCATATTTCAGAAGCTTTTCGCGAGGTCGATCTACGCGTGAGAGATCCTTGATTTTTACCATATAAAAATTATACTCCCCTCACCCTCGAAATACGATCATTCGAAGTAGTCAAAAATACTTATTTCATTAGTGGGTAAATGGCAAACTCGTAAAAATCCTATTGAAATGAAATATGAAGCTTGGCGCTAAGTACTGTGGCAATTCGCTGAAGGGTATTTAGTGACGGATTTGCGTTCATGGTTTCTATACGAGAAATTATGGCTTGTGTAGTTTTAGCTTTTTTTGCTAATTCTCGTTGAGACAGCTTCTTTTGGAGTCGTTTTTCTATCAATTGTTTTGCAAGCAAGTACTCAACTTCTGACTCCTTCCACGCAGCTCGAAAAGCCGGATTCTTCAGCCGTCTCTTCAAATCATCTTCATAAGTATATTCAAGAATATTTTTCATACAATAAGATGATATCTTAAAAGATATCATTTGTCAACAGGTTTTTGACTTTGTTTCGTCCAATTCTGATACCTATGTAATACGATAGCAATCTCTTTTTGGAGTGTTTTCTGCGACTTTTTTCGATAGTGATGTATAATCTTGAGGAAGTACACCTCGTAAATCCTCATTCGCTTCTTCTATGCCTTTCATTGCTTCATTAACCGCCTTCCCCAAATTTTCATTTTCAGGAAGATTCATAAGATGCGAATAGGTAGCATGGTCTGGAACAAATAATACGCCTTGTGCTTTATAATCGTCGGGGCTTACAGATCGAACGCTGGTAGTATAAACCGCTTTTCGCTCTGAAACGATGTTACCTTTAGTTTTTTGAAACCGAACATCGGCAAATTTAAGGAAAATAAGGCCAAGTAATGGCTCTGAAATTTCATTGAGCTTCAAACTACTATTTGCACGCATATGCTCAGCTGCCGACCAAAGTCGTTCGTGAAGTTGTTTTTTATTATCTTCCATACTCAAATTATGCTCTTACAGCTATTTTCTAAATAAAGTAACGTAATCTTTCATTTCAAATAATCGATTGCGAGAATATCCTGTTTTTTCCTGTAAGATATCGAGATTTGTCAAATCAGAAACTAGTTCGCCTGCAGCTCGAAAACTTAATGTGGTGAGTTTACTTGCGTCCTTCACGCTAATAATTGGCTGCGAAAACAAATAAATTAGCAACTGTCGTGCCCGAGGCACTTTACGTCCCAACGTGGCAATTTTTTGATCATACTGCTCGCGCAACGTGATAATATTTTCAAACTTCTGTTTTCCTTTCGTGCTGGTCATGACAATTCCTTCAAGAAAAAAGCGTACCCAATCTTCCAAACTATTCTTCTGTCGAACCCGATCTAATAATTCATAGTATGACTGACGATGTTCTTCAAAATAATCAGAGATATATAACACTGGCTTCATAAGAAATTTACGTTCCATAAGCTGTAACGTGATCAACAATCGACCTATGCGACCATTCCCATCCAAAAAAGGATGAATTGTTTCAAACTGATAATGCATAATTGCGATTTTGATAAGAATCGGAATATTCAAAGAACCATTGTGCCAAAACTTCTCCCAGTCAGATAAAAGCTCAGAGATGTCTTCGTGCTGCGGTGGAACAAAATATGCAGTTCGAATAGATGATCCGCCTATCCAATTTTGGCTTGTGCGAATTTCACCCGGCTTTTTGTATTTACCTCGTGCCCCAGCGAGCAGTCTCGCATGGGTATCTTTGATAAGTCGTGCAGATACGGGGAGTCTCGCCAACTCCTCCACAGACCAATTCATTGCGGTAATATAATTACGAACCTCACGCCAGTCATCACGACGCTCAGGATCAATCTCTTCCTCTGGTAGAAGCGCTTCATCAATCTCCGTTCGTGTACCCTCAATGCGTGATGAGCTCACCGCTTCAGTTTTTACATGCATTTGTATAAAAAAATCTATGTCTGGAACGAGCCGTGAATATGCATTCAGTTCGCCAAGCAATCTCGTCGCTTCTTCAAGAAGCATGATGGTCGACTGATCTTGCGCGACAAATGCCCGATTTATATGAGTCGGGTTAAAGCTTTTATATTCAATTTCTTGACCTGGATGTATACGTTTATACGTTCCTGAAACAAAAGTTTTCATACGGTAAGTATACCATGTCTTATTTTACTTTGCAAGCCTAAAGGTAAATAAGATTTATTATATTATACTTTACTGTCATTATTAGCCTATAACAATCCCTTCTCTTTAAAGCTCACATACCCTCTCGAAGAAACTATAATATGATCCAAAACGTGAATATCCAGAAGCTTACCAGAATCGACAAGTTTTTTCGTAACAAGTATATCTTCTTCTGATGGTTTTGTATCTCCTGACGGATGGTTGTGGACAAGGATAATGCTGGCGGCGAGATTGCGTATCGCAGGTTCGAAAATCTCTCGTGGGTGAACGATACTCGCATTCAGAGTACCGATAGAAATAACTTCTCGAGCTATTTCTTGATTTTTCGTATCCAAATAGATGGCGATGAAATGTTCTTTTTTGAGTCCGCGGATATCTTTGAGTGATTCAAAAACCGCTCGCGGAGAAATTGCAATGAGTGGCTGTTTTTCTTGCAACAACCGCTTACCTAACTCGATACACGCAATAATCTCTGCGCACTTTACTGGCCCTAATCCTTTTATTTTTCGTAAATCGGCACTGGTAATATTTCGAATATTTTCTGTCCCAAATACCTTGAGGATTTTATTGGATAACTCTATAACGTTTATCCCTTTGATACCGATACGAAGTAAAATCGCGAGAAGTTCCGTGGTCGACAATTTTGTCGGTCCATATTTCAGAAGCTTTTCACGAGGCCGATCTACACGAGGAAGATCTTTAATCTTTACCATATAAATTATTTATCTTTTTTCCTTTTTGTTTTCTTTACTATCTCAAGTGCATGGAACGCTTCCAAGTCAAAATCATTACTCATGTCTTTTATCTCTCTTTTCTTAGATTAAATCTAGGTTGTAGTACTCTAAATCTCTAGAAACCTCTCTATTACCTTCTTTTTGAACTGTTAAGAATTCCTTAACAGTTGCATTTTGGGCTAACTCATCTTCCTCAAAGATATTTTTTACATGGATACTGATGTTGTTCTTGGTAGTCTGAAATAACTCTGCCAAAGCATTTTGAGTAAGCCAAACAGTTTCATTCTCAAAACGCACATCAATCTTCGTCTCGCCTGTTTTTGAGGTATAGATGATTATTTGTGATTGAGGCTGTGGATTTTTCATAGGATTGTTCAAATTATACTCTCCTAGCTTCTATGGGTCGACTATGTTATTAATAAAATCAACTCTTTTTCTTTAATACTCACACGCCCTTTTGAAGAAATAATTTGAGACATCCATATTTCAGAAGCTTTTCGCGAGACCGATTAACCCGCTTCAACCCTGCAACTTCTTCACGCTGCTGCTGCCTATCAAAGAATGCATCTGGACAATAGCAATCTGATTGAGCTGAACTATACGTTTTGGCTGAGAGAGCTTTTGCCTAATCAATTCAGCATTCATTCCCTCCAGATTTGCCAACACGACAAGCTGAGTGACATCGGCATAGTCACGGATATTCCCGTCCTTGTTTGAATTTTCATCCCGCCATTGTTTTGCAGTTTTTCCAAACAGAGCAATATTAAGCACATCTGCTTCATTTGCATACGTGATTTGAATTAATTTTTTAGAAATAATATTTGGAATGATGTTCTCTTTTATTGAATCTGTGTGGATACGGTAGTTAATTTTAGTTAGCTGTCGCTTAATATCCCAACCTAATTCTAGTTTTTTATTTTCTTCTTGCTTTAACCTTTGAAATTCTTTAATCAAATAGAGCTTAAACTCCGGAGACAACCATGTAGCAAATTCAAAGGCTATGTCTCTGTGGGCGAACGTTCCTCCATATCTACCAGCAGAAGACCGAATACCAATTGCGTTTGTTTTTTGAATCCACCGCGAAGAAGATAGGATAAATCCATTCGAGCCTGCTTCATTTTTAATGTTATGGAATTCCATAACATTAAAACGTGGATTGTGCACATGTTCCCAGGTTCCCATGAATTGAATCGTGTACTTCGTAGACAACCAGTTTGCTATTACAATACCGGTCGCTTCACGATCCTTGAATTTAGCCATATCTGTCAAAGAAATATATTCTTCTTTATTATCTTTGATGACGGCTATCTGAAGACCTTGGGTAATAATTTTTTTCATGCTATAAAAATTATACTCCCCCTACCGATACAGACACATTAATATCTATCAATTATGTATTATTTTCTCAGGAGTAACAAAATAAGCCCAATCACTTTATCTTTATTTTTAGGATCACTCTCTGCCACCAGAAGTGTCAACGTAGTTAAACTTGTTGGATTTATATTTCGGTCACCTGTAGCTTTCACTTTCCTCAAAAACCATATGAAAGCAAACGCACCGGATCGCTTGTTCCCATCAGTAAACACATGGTTTTTTACAATAGACTTGTTGCGATATAGCTTCATTTAATAGCTGTGATGAGAGGTTTTGGA
>CAYHQC010000025.1:0-9043 GCA_964358845.1 uncultured Gammaproteobacteria bacterium
GGGATAAAAATACTATTAATCTTGACGTTGAAAGCCACTGCAAACCCTAGTACAGCCAAAAAAAGGTCAGAGAGCCGTTTGTGTTTTACCAGTCGCCACAACAGCCACAGGTTGACGGCAAAGATGGCGGCTGACGGCACGTCCTTCATATTATTGTGCATATCAGAAAAAAATCGAGGCATGGCACTTAAAAAGAACGCAGCAAAGAGAGCGACCCGTTTGTTTATGGCTTCTTTTAAAAATCCATATAACGCGAGTATTCCGCCAATTCCCCAAAGGATTATGGGGAGATGGTAGGCACTATCTTGTGGCAGTAGCCCCCATAATTTATATAGAAGTAAATATGAAGCGACCGGTGGAATAGACATAAGCGGGCCATATGGCAAACTCCATGCAACCCGCGGGTCCGGTTCGACGTAGGGCAATATTCGTGGTTCTAGCTCTTGCCACGAGAGACCTAAGAGTTTTCCGCCTCCAAAGAAGTGAAAGTGAAAATCCCACGTAAAGCCATAATCATTGATGATAAAAAGATGAACACTTATAAGAATAATCAGAAGACAGAGTGCCGTATTATTGTGGATCCAACGCGTTATTATTTTCATGGGTTTATTGATTTGATACGGTGTAAATTATCAGTGAATTATTTGAGAATGTTTTTGTGAGAAATGGATAGTGTTTTGAGAGAGAGGAATTGGGTACTGTAATTATTACGCCTATGGAATGATTTGTGAGAAATTGCAGTGCTTCTTTTTCCATCATCGTTTTAGAAAAAAATTGTCTGCGCCGAGTATTTTTTACATCAGGATAGAGCGTATGGGTTGATTGACCGAGGAAGCTTTTATAGCCTGTATGTAAAGGAATAAGAAGATCAATGCCAAGGCTTTCTTCCGGAAGAATTACGTTAAGTTTCGTTTTTGGCTTCATTGTTTTGATGGTCTCAAGGCCTTTTATAACGCCAATCGGCGTGTGATTTAATAATGCTGCAAAGGCAAGATTTGGATCGTTTATTCTAAGTGTTATTTGTGCGATATTTGCAGGCACTGTGTACGTAAGGTACATGATTATTGTGAGTATGAAAAAACTAGGGTAGAAAAATCGAAATATTTTTTGGCGTTTACCCATTTTTGATAGTGCATGAAGTATGGTAAAAAATCCTGAGACCGCAAGGATTGGCACTAGCGCGTAGGAAGCCGGATGCAGGAATCGTTGTGGAACGATCTCCATGATTTTTGGGACAGGTGAATTATAGAGAGCAAAACAAAGCACGCCGTATATAAGATATATCGTATTGAGTGGATCTGATTTTTTGATAAAAGACCATATGCCAAAAGGAACGAAAATTATGGAGGGGCCTATCGCGCTCACCCAAAAGAAAAATCCAGTTGGGCTGTATTGGAGCATCTCCCATTGTTTTGCGATGGTATAAATAGGGGTTGTAAATTCATGATTGATCAAAATACTTACCGCTAGACCGACAAGTCCGCATACCAAAACAGGGATAAACCGTTTGATCTCGATATTTTTTTCTTTCCACATGGTGAGCATTTCAAAAGTTCCTACAGAGACAAGAAGAAGCGCCATTTGCAGAGGATGTGCGTAGGTCGCGATAACACTGAGTGCCATAAGAAGGAAAAGAAAGCCAATAGTTTTTAGAGTATATTGTTTTACTGATGCTATTTTTGAAAAGCTAAAAAGTACCACAAGGAGCAAAATAGTCTGCAGTATCTGGTGGGGGACGCCGCCTAATCGGTTAAACGCCGGAGTGGGAGAAAACCAAAGAAACTCAGGAAACGTAACGACGCCAGATAATATTAAATCTTTTATCTTGATAAATGGCGAAGCACTTACAATGACAAGAAACGTAAAGAGTCGAGAAAGGCGGTTTGTGGGGTAGAGTAATCGGCAAAATAGATACCAAAGAAGCATGACCATTGCACTTAAAAAGAGCAACGATAGATTGTATATCCATACAGGTGAGATGCCAAAGATATTTGCGACGAACCCCAACAGGGAGTAAAACCAATATATGCTTGTGGGGTCAAGTATTTCGTTGGTAAACTGATGATTGGTAAAAAAGACCTTGCCAGCAGCCCCTTGGGCGATATGAGAGAGATAGATAAAATAATCAGGGTATGAATGTGCTATCGCGTGAAAAACCTGTTCGGGTTTATTTTTGCGCCACTCGAGTATCATCTGGAGCGAATTACTGATAGTAAAAACGCCAATTGTTATAAAAACTATGGCTGCCTCCCAGATGTTTTGTACTTTTTGTTTCATACGGCAAAAATTGCTGCAGTTTCTCCAAACGATGTATAGATATTTAAGAACGGATATGTTTTCGAGAAAAGATTGATGTCTCCATCAAGAGGGGTAAAAAGAATGTAGCGAATGTTGTTTTCCTTCAGCCAATCGAGAGCATTCGGCTTGTTTAACGCAAAAAATTGTTGTGCGAAAAGCTTTTTTTCTTGCGACCGAATGGTAAGAAGCATGTGTCCTGAATACGTTGTATGACCGGAAAGCGCTGGCAGAAGCGTGTCCATATGGGTGTTTGGGTTTGCGAGTACCACATCATTTGATTGTCCGATTGTTTTCAGTGATGAAAACATGTCATAGATTGGTAAATACAGATAGAGAGTTTGGTCCGCTGTATCTTTCTGGCTTTGGATTTTTTGCTGTATTTCCCAAAAGAGTGTCGGCAGACTTAAAAGAACAAAAAGAATCACCATTATATTGATAGCAACGATGGTAGGAATTATTTTAGAAAGTTTTTTTGAAATGGTACGCATGCCATTTACCGCAATTGCCGCCATAAATGGATAGAGGGCTGGAAATATGATGCGCACGTTTGATATGCCGATTATTTGAGGAATATTTGTAAGAAACATGCCGTACGTTCCTAAGATAAGGATTACGGAAAAGATAAAGAGTGCGTTGCCGGAGAGAAAAGACGGGATAATCCCTAAAAGAAGAAAAATGCTTATGGGTCCTAAAGACAAAAGAAGAAAGGGAAGTGTTGTGGTTGTGTGCTGTTGGCCGTCCCATGCTCTGGCCTGGCTATGCGGCAGTGTGGTTGAGAGGGAGTACATGTAGATAAACGTGCTTACGATTGTCAGGAAAAGAACGAAGAGCTTCAGAACAGGTACTGGTTTCTTTTGAAAATACAAAATTGCTTGTGTTGTCAAAAATGCTGCAAGAAAGAGAATAGCTTGGATTGGATTTATTGATGTAAGGGAGAATGAAACGACACTGATAAGAAGAAATGTCATGCGCCGCGAAGATACACTTTTGGTAAAACAGAGCATAGTAAGTATAAAAAAGAGAAGAGATTGGAGTGTTTGGTGAGGAACGCCGCCGAAACGATCAAATGCAAAGTGCGGAGTTTTCCAAAGTTGGAATGGATACCACATGGGATTGTCGTTTACGACAATATGATTTAAAAATGACGTTGATAATACGGCAATAATAAATCCTAAGAGCGCGTGGAATGTATTTTTAGAAAATATACGTTTTAAAAGAAGATACATTGCAATAATTGTGGTCATAGTCAGTATAAGAAGAGATACGTGATAGCTTGTTATTGGGGATAATCCGATGAGTCCGCCGAGTCGGCCCATCAATACATCGGTCCAATAAAGAAAGCTTTTATCTGTCACTTCGCTCGTGTAGCGATTTGTGGTAAGAAACGCCCCATGCGCGCCTTGGAAATAATGATTAATGTAGAGAAAATAATCCTCAAAGTAGTGGATGGTGCCCAAATATACCGTGCCTGCGGGACGGCTGAAAACTCCAACAAAGAAGCCTATGGAGTTTGTGAGCGTGAGAAGAAGAGCTAAAATTCCAACAAGTACTACGATCATTTGATGATCATATAATATGCTACACTAGTTTCCAAATGAAATCGCAGAAAATTTTTGTCATTATTTTTTCTTTTCTCTCTGGTTTACTTCTTCTTTCATTTCTTTGGTGGCACTATCAATTAGGTCTTATTCGCTACTTTGATGCCGATGAGTTGGCGTACCTTCATTGGGCGCATAATGTATTTTTAGGCCGCGTGCCTATGCTTGATTTTCTCATGTATGTTCCGCCGACGTTTTTGTATTTATTATCCCTTCTTTATATCATTTCTTCCGGTACGACTATATTTTTGACAGGACGAATAATGGCATGGATGATATTTGTAGGTATTTGTGCAGTCCTTGGTCTTCTTTTTACATTGGTTCGGGGGGAGAGAGACAAGTGGTGGTTATTTCTTCTGCCCGGATTATTTTTATTGTTTCTTCCATTGCCTTTTGACAAATTTATAGAAATTCGACCGGATAATCTGGCGATGCTTACGGTTCTTTTAGGACTTATATGTCAGATACGGCTAATACAATATGAAAAACAAAGCATGGCATTTTGGTCCGGAGGATTTTATGCAGTGTCGCTTCTTATCTTGCCAAAAGCTCTTCCGCAGACCGTAATTGGTGTTGTGATCTTTGCATGTTGGGCATTATGGGGGGACCAAAAAATGCGCCAGAAGCGGCTTATTTTAATGCGGATGTTTATCATTGGTCTTATATTCCCATTTATGGTATTTGGTCTTTGGGTATTAAGCGTCAGTCGTTCCGTGCGAGAGCTTGATACGATTATTTATTCTTTGACAAAACTGCCGTTTGAAGTAAATAGGCTTGGAGAGCAATTTTTTATGCAGCCGGATTTGTTTTTTTATCCTAATTCCATTTATTACGCAGAGGCGGGGATAGGACGCGGTCTTATAGCTAATCACGTAATTTGGTTAGTGGGTCTATTTGTGGGAATTGTGCGCTTGATGACGCCATTTGTTGCCAATGGAAAAAACGGCGTTTGGATAGAACTTCTCATTGCCGGATCGTTTATTATTTATGTATTTTCATACGTGTTGTGGTACCCGATGCGCCATGCTCAGTATCTTATACCTGTTGCTGTTTTTATCGCGTATTACGCGGCAGACGCAGTACTTATGGTTTGGAACAAATTGAGAAATAGCCTATGGGGAGCAGTTTTGTTCGCGGTCGTGTATATCTTCGGATTGGGATTTCTGTATGAGACAAATCGCACAGTCAATAGTGCGAAACTTTCGTATACGAATATTGAAAACATCCGCGAATTAAGTTCTGCTCTGACCTTAATTCCTAAAGATTCATATGTATTGGACTTGGATGGGTCGACTATTTATTTTAAAGATCCCTATTATGTCAGCAGTGTGCCATTTGGTCAGTGGGAGCCGTATCTTTCACGTCCGCTGCCTTCTCTTTCTCAGGCGTTGGAAACAACGAATACGAAATATATTTATGATGGTCAATTAGGGCGCATTCAGACGTTATCTCTAAAGGATCAAGCGTATATACATGCACATTTTAGTCTATTGCCCGGTTCTCGTATATTTATGAGAAAAGATTAATAATTGTGAAAAGTGTATAAACATCGTATTATTGCCTCAAATGAGTACGCCAACAATTGCATTTTCCCTTATCCTGCCGTGTTTCAACGAACAGGGATTGTTTATGAGCAGTGTTGACAGCGTTATCAACGCGCTTCAAGCCGGCGCATTTAACTATGAGATTATTTTTGTCGATGATAAAAGTACGGACAAGACAGTAAAGTTGATAGAAAAAGTGTGTAAAAAATATTCTTTTTGCAGTGCGATTTATCACACGAAAAATATGGGCCGCGGTAGAGCAGTGATGGACGGGATAGCCAAGGCAAGGGCTGAGGTAGTGGGGTATATCGATATAGACTGTGAAGTGTCGCCTATCTATTTGCCTTTTATGGTTTCGTTGGTTGTAAGAAAAAAAGCAGATGTGGTCATCGGAAAGCGATTTTATCGATCTAGCCTAGGATCAATGATTCGGGAAGTGTTTAGTCGAGGATATCGGTGGCTGGCCGATAGCATGGTCGGTACCGGAGGCCTGGACACAGAGACAGGATATAAAATTTTTAGAAAGAAAAAAATTGTACCCATTTTTAAATATATAGAGCATCAGGGTTGGTTTTGGGACACAGAGATTATGGTATATGCCAAGCGGGAAAGACTAAAAATTGTCGAAGTTCCAGTATTATTTCTTCGTCGGTTTGATAAACTGTCATCAGTCAATATTGTAAGAGACACGATAGATTATCTTATACATATAGAGAAATTTCGAGAAAAATTATATAAGACGAATAGGGGTTAATTCGTCTTATAAGACTCATATGAAAGCGTTACAAACAATTGGTATTTGGCAGGCGATGCGTTTCGTCTGGTTTCAGTGTTTGGGATGGCTTATCCATATTTCATTGCCGCCAGTTCGCGTATGGCTATTGCGATTATCAGGATCAAATATAGGAAACGATACCGTCGTTATGGATGTTCGGTTTATCAATATCCATCAGCACGGGTTTTCTCGACTTTCTATTGGAAACAGATGCTTTATAGGAGATGAAGCGATGTTTGATGTGAGAGGCGGCATTATTATAAAGGACGATGTGACCATTTCAAACAGAGTAACCATCGTCACGCATATAAATGTGGGGTATCCTGACCATCCGTTGCAAAAAGTATATCCTATGAAGGAATCAGTGGTAGTTATCCAAAAAGGCGCGTATGTGGCAACGGGAGCGATTATTTTACCCGGTGTAGTGGTAGGCCAAGAAAGTGTGGTGGCGGCAGGAAGTGTGGTGACAAAATCCGTTCCTAATCATGTGCTGGTGGCTGGGGTACCAGCAGTCGTAAAAAAGAAACTTCAGTGACGTTGACAAATGTAATACAAATGTAATACACTATGGTGGAGACTTTTATATGAAAAAGAAAAAAATATCTAAAATTCCAATATTTAAGAATTATGAAGATGAAGCAACTTTTTGGGACACTCATAGTTTTGTAGATTTTGAAGACGAAACAGAAGATGTGGATATTGTATTTGAACTTCATAAACCTGTAGAAGAAACATTAATTGTACGGATACAAAAGTCCTTGAAAAATCAGCTTGCAAAAATAGCCAAGAAAAAAGGAGTGAGTGTATCTAGCCTTAGTCGCATGTGGCTTATGGAGAGGTTGCGATCGAGTGGGGCACGCCAATGAAAGCACCATATCTATCAGTCATTATTCCGTACTATAACGCTCCGGGGAAACTTCAGTCTCTTTTGCGGTCAATCGCAAAAAGCAAAAACGCGCCGACGTTTGAAGTGATCATCGTCGACGACGGGTCGGATAGATCCGCAAAATTATCTATGGGTCCTGTCACGGGCTTTCTCCCGCAAATACCCACAAGGGGACCCCTTCGCGGGAGCCCCTCTGCCCGTGCCACCCAAAGAGTTTTGCGGTATGTCCGACTCAATAAAAATCAAGGTCCTGCGATAGCAAGAAATCGGGGAGTAGAGGCGGCAAGAGGCGAGTTTGTGGTGTTTTTAGACGGTGATGTGGAAGTGTTTGACGACACACTATGTGAGATAGGAAAAGTATTTACGGATGATCCCGACGTCGTAGCTCTGACAGGAGTTTGGGTAAAGGAGCAAAAGTCAAAAGACTTTTTCCCCAATTTTAAAGCACTTCGCGACTGGAGTTATTGGATAAATGAACGGGATAAGAGTGGATATTATTTTCTTTTTTCTACCCGTATCGCATCGATAAAGCGGTCTGTTTTCTTGCGTCTTGGCGGGTTTGATGAAACGTATCCCGCTCCGCTTGTCGAGGATATTGAGCTTACGTACAGGATAGCGAGGCGATATGCCATTATTTTTGCGCCGAAAGTGCGCGTACGCCACGAGTTTGAAAGTTTTTATCCGATAGCGAAAAAATATTTTCTTCGTGCGTATTATTGGACGAAGCTTTATGCGAGGCGGAAAAAATTTGATCCCGTCGCGACGACACTTCAAGAGGCTCTAACGACCATTTCGGGAGTGGGGGTAGTTTTGGGATTAATAAGTCTTATAGGACCTATGAGTCTTATAAGACCTCTATGGGTGCTATGTATACTCATCCATTGCTATCTGGTGCGGAAATTTCTTTCTTTTGCGTATCATGAAAAAGGATTGGTATTTGCGGTAAAAAGCTTTTTTATGGGGCTTGTTCTTTATTGTTTTATATTCGCCGGTGCTATCGCCGGACGACTGACGTATACAAAATAAAGACGCACACCGTTTGCATTTTCGTTCTTCTGATCGCATACTAGAATTTAGATATGTATAGATTTGCGCGTACCCGTGGGAGTGTAGGATACACTTTAGCTGAGCTTCTCGTTGTCGTTTCTATTATTGGGGTCGTTGCCTTGATGTTTATTCTTATGAATTGGCGCAAAAGTATCTATGCTGGTACAGATGCGCAGCGCAAAACAGATCTTTTAAATATTCGACGGGGATTTGAAGAGTATTATAATGATCGCAATTGTTATCCAGCAGTTGATGTTTTGGCTACATGTGATGGGAACGCACTTTCTCCTTATTTATCAAAAATTCCGTGTGATCCCGTGACCAATGAGCCGTATAAATTTGTTCCCGAGAGTGCCACGAATTTGTGTCTAGGCAACAGAATTTGTACAAAGCTTCAAGATTTGAGTGATCCTGATATCATTAAATTAGGGTGTGACCCTCAAGGGGGATGCGGGTGGGGAGCATTTTGGAATTACTGTCTTGCATCCGGAACCACGGCTACCCCTGCCGGAGGATTTGATGCCAGCGTGACGCCGACACTCACACCGACACCGACACCGTCATTGTTTGGGCCGTACGCGTGTAGACCAGGGCTTCAATTGGGCGGTATCGTACTTCTTAGTGGGTCATGCAATAACGTAGGAAATCCATCAGCCTATGGATGTCCGTACTCATTTGCTGAAAATGATTGTCAAAGTAAATGTGGTCAGATCCCTTACTGGTGTGCGCAATAACGTATTCAAATACCTATTCAAATAGGAAAACATGGGGTATAGTAATTGTATGGTGAAAGTTAACCAACGCGGGTTTACCCGAACAAATTTTGCCAATCAAAACTTGCGCGGGTTTACCCGAACAAATTTTGCCAATCAAAACTTGCGCGGGTTTACCCGAA
>CAYHQC010000025.1:9143-10479 GCA_964358845.1 uncultured Gammaproteobacteria bacterium
CAAATTTTGCCAATCAAAACTTGCGCGGGTTTACTCTCATGGAGCTTTTAATCGTAATGGTGCTATTGGGAATTCTCGTATCGCTTGGCATGGGTAGCTTTGCGTCTTCAATTCGTCGTGGACGAGATAGTCGAAGAAAAAGTGATGTGAGAAGTGTCGCGTCTGCTTTGGAAGCATATTTTAATGACAAAGGTATGTATCCTACATCAAATAGCAATGGCGAAATGGTGGGATGCGGCGCTGGAGATGCCGCTGTGTGTACCTGGGGTGGCGAGTTTAAGGATAAAAACAACACGCTCTACATGATTCTTACTCCCAAGGATCCTTCTGATGTGTATAAGTACTATTACACCAATACCGCAACCACCTATAAGCTGTATGCGAAACTAGAAAATACTCGTGATGAGGGAACTGGCGTAAAACAAGCAGGATATGCGGGGACTAATTGCGCGGCATCCGGGCTCGCGGTTCTTTGTACGTATGGCATTGCGAGTCAAAATGCGACACCGTGAGTATGAAATCTACAAATCTACAAATCTACAAATCTACAAATGCCTTTAGTCTCATAGAGCTTCTTGTTTCTATAGCAGTGATTGCGACGGTTATCGGCCTTGCATTGCCAAATTTTTTGGGTGCGCGTATTCGTGCGCGTGATGCACGAAGAAAAGGCGAGCTCCAACAATTTAAAACGGCGCTTCAGTTATATTATAGCGATTATGCCGCCTATCCTGCTGATTCAGGAGGGCCGATGTATGGCGTGGTGAAAGGATGTGGCGCTGCCGGGACTACGTCGTGTCCTTGCAGCAGTACTGTCGACTTTGCGGCAGGCGGAAGCGGCTGCGGCACGGTTTATATGAGTAAGCTTCCTTCTGAATTTGGCACGAGTATGTATTACTGGCAAAAAAATAGCGGTGCTGATTTTTGTTTGAAAGTTCCATTGGAAAATGCTTCTGACGGCGATGCGGCCACAACACAAGGGCGGTGTGCATCTCCCTGTCCTGATGTCGCTTCAGGGACTGATTATATAGTGTGTTCAGAGTAGGAGCGTTCATTCAGTTTTTTGGTTTCGATCAGGCCAGTCTTGAATTTTTAAGATAAACTAATGTCGATAAGCTTTTTCTTGACTATACTGTTATCGACAGAAAACCCTGTCATATATTCAAGCGGTTCAATATAACTAATATCGGAGTGGTAGGCAAGTTGTATGCGGAAAAGTTTTTCGTCAAATTCTCCTACAGAATAATATTCGTGGGCCTTTTTGACTATTTCTTTTAAAGAATGATGCTGAAGGATAAAATAGAGATCAACATAGTCTTTCCATTTTGAGCGGCGTCCC
>CAYHQC010000026.1:0-9731 GCA_964358845.1 uncultured Gammaproteobacteria bacterium
GATTGATAGAACAAGAAGCTCAAAAAATATTTCTAAAACTTGCAGAAGTCAGGAAGCATATACTCGCCGAGAGACCGGGATGTCTAAAAATGCACGAGTGATTTCCCGTCTTAGTTTTCTCGGTGCACCGCCTTTGTCAATTTCCCACGTTTTCATGTAAGGTGATAGATTACTCTAAACGAACCCTCGTGTCGAGTGTCGAAAAACTAGCCTCGAAAGGCCTGGCCTTTCGAGGCTAAAAAATTGAACGAGGATATTCATACTGTTTACTTGAGAATACGGTATAATAAAAGCAATGCGAATTTTGTATCTGCAGACCTTTCCATTTTGGGGCTCAGGAAGCGGCACCTATGCTCGGCATTTAGCCTCTGAAGTGGGAAAAAGACACAAAGTCGCCATCGTGGCGCCGGATACCCGTCCTATCGAGCGGGCGCGATTGTTTCCCGTGACGCTTCCCTTTAATGTCGCATTTACCGGTCACCCTGAATGGCCGGATTGCAAGCTCTATACCGATTTAAGCAGTGAAGAAATTTGGACGGTGTATGATACGTTTTTGCGCGCGAGTATAAAGGCGGTAGACGAATTTCGTCCGGATATTATCCATGTACATCACGCATTTCCTACAGCGTGGATTGCAGCGTTTATCAAAGATACGTATAACATCAATTACATCGTCACCATTCATGGGTCAGAATTGCCTACGTTGGAAAAAGATAAACGTTACTATCAACGCACGTATGACTCGATGTATCGTGCGAAACGCATAGTTCCAAATAGCGGATGGACGAAAGAATGGTTTTTGCGGATTTTTAAAGGATATTTTCATGAAAAATGCCGTGTGATCCCGGGCGGAGTCAACATCAATAAATTTGTCTATAGCGAATCAGGAGCCAGAGCTGTAGACAAGGAGCTTAATCTTCATGGAAAGCCGGTCGTAGTATTTGCAGGAAAGCTGACGAAATATAAAGGGGTTGAGTATCTTTTGGGGGCTGCGAAAAAAATCCATGGAGAGGTTGTCATTTTAGGAGATGGTCCGGATAAAGTACGGCTTATGGAAAAGGCGAAAAAGTGGGGTCTTACCAACGTCCATTGGGTGGGGCACTTGGGGGCAGGTGTTAAAAAGCTCGTGCCGTATTATTCCAGAGCCGATGTGTTTGTAGCGCCAAGCGTGTGGGACGAGCCGTTGGGGCTGGTTATTTTAGAAGCTATGGCGTGTCAGACGCCAGTGGTCGTAACACGAAAAGGCGGTATACCGCTGGCGGTCAAAGATGGGTACAATGGATTTTTTGTCCGGCCAAGAAATAGTGCCGAGATTGTGGAGAAAGTGAATAAACTCCTTGATGATTCCACGATGCGGTACAAAATGGGGCAGAATGCCCGTCGAGTGGCAGAAAAACGTTTTTCGTGGGATATAATTGCAGCACGATTTGAACGGATGTATGTAAAATATAAAAAACGACCACTTGGTGTAGGTTAGTAGTATGAAGATTTTGATATTAGGGTCTGTCGCACTTCCGGTTCCTCCTCCTATGCAAGGCGGCACGGAGCGGATTGCGTATTGGCAAGCCATAGGTCTCGCCAAAGGCGGGCATGAGATAACTTTGATAGCCGCAAAAGGATCCAAGGCCGATTCGGCATATAGGTTGGTAGAAATTGGTGGCGATACGATCCACCCAGCTCTCGGTATCGTGGAATCTTCCCGAAATATGCGCAAAGAGTTGGTATACATGGCAGAGGTTTCACAGTGGCTTATTGATAACAAAGATTCATACGATCTTATCCTAAACAATATGCGGGGGGGAGAATCTACACTGCTGCCGATAGCCAAAATATTAGATAAAAAATTTGTGACGGTGATGCATTTGCCGATATTTGATGAGCTTGCACATCTTTTTGAAACATATAAAACGCCAGTGATTACGATAAGCAATGTGCAGAAAGAAGGATATCCCAATATCAATTACGCAGGAACGGTCTATAACGCGACAGATCTATCAGAGCTTCCATTCATTGCGACACCGCAGGACTATCTTCTCATGATGGGCTCTATTGCGCCGCATAAAAATCAAAAAGACGGCATACTGGCTGCCAAAGCGTTAGGGAAAAAGATTGTTATAGCAGGAAAAATTGGAAATCAAGCATATTGGGATAAAGAAATAGCACCTTTAGTTGATGGAAAGATGGTGGAGCATCGTGGAGAAATGGCTATTACCGAAAAAGCTGCGTTATTAGGTGGTGCTACGGCTTTACTTTTTCCGATCGTTTGGCCCGAGCCGTTTGGACTGGTTATGATAGAGGCTATGGCTTGTGGCACACCAGTTATTGCGTATAATAACGGTGCAGTGTCAGAGGTGGTAATAGATAGTAAGAATGGATTTGTTATAGATCCGTCAGCAGGAGTTAATGGATTAGTCGAAGCAGTAAACAAGATTAAGACAATCGATCGCGCGTATTGTCGTAAATATGTGGAGGAAAATTTTACGATAGAGAAAATGGTGGATAGTCTCGAAATGGCGCTTGGAAAAATTGTTAGTCTATAAGTTCCTCAATAAATATCCCTACGTTTTTCGATAGTGAAAATCTCTATAATCCTCGTGTCGTCGTTTTTGATAAACAATACGCGCCATTTGCCGATACGAAGTCTATATGCGTTTGGTATGTCTCCGCGAAGCTTTTTCACGTCCCCTGTGAGAGGATTTTCTGCGAGTTTATGGAGAGCATTGGAAAATCGAATACACCCGTTGACGTCGAGTTTATTGAGGAATTTTTTGGCATTATTTCGAAGCAGGATGCGATACATATTTGGGCAGACGTCGACGTTTTCGTTGGGCTTTATCAAACGTTTCGAAATCCGTTGCAGGTTCATTGCGAGCCAATGCTTTTTTGAGATCGGCTAAGTCCTTCGTATCTTCTATGTATTGACGAAGCGATTCATACAGCGCGACGGGAAAAAGGACGGCGACAGGATCACTATCGCGGGTGACGAGGACTGTTTTTCCATCTTCTACCACTAGGGCTACGATTTCACGGGCTTTGTATCGAAGATCCGTAACGGATTTAATGAGTGGAATTTGCGGCAACGACGGAATGTGCATAGTAGACATAATATTAGACATAAATATGTCTGTTGTCAAGAAGCAGGATGTGAGGAACTGTTTGCATGTAGCAGAGAGAGAGAGTATTATGGGGTCAGAAAGGGAAATAATTATGTCAGTAAAGATAATAGCTAGGCAACCATTAGAACGTGGTGGATCGCTTGTTGCGTACACACTTCCTGAACAGACAGAGCGACTGCTTAAAAGAGCAGAATCAAGAGGTTTTGATACAACACCAGTAATCGGTGATCGTGAAGCGCGTATTCGGGCATTAGTAAGCTATCTCGATGAGCCAGCTACAGGTAAGGGTAAAGCATTGATGCTATCTGATGTCGAAATTTTATCGCATAAATATGGTGAAGATGCTATGTCTGCAGTCCTTTCGTCCGGAAAAGTAAGCATTTAAATCACTTCCTGTGTATCGTGTTATTCATGTTACTATAGATACATGCGTATTGCTGTCCTTGCGCCTCCATATTTACCAGTGCCGCCGCCGCTCTACGGTGGGACGGAAAAGATTGTTTCGCTTTTGACCGAAGGATTGGTCGCGCGTGGACATGATGTGACGCTGTTTGCAAGCGGCGACAGCAAAACAACGGCTAAACTATCCAGTATTTTTCCAGTAGCGCTTGGTAATAGCGGATTGCTAAAGTCAGACACCGAAAAGCCGCTTGCGCACTACAAAGCCTGTTATGACAGGGCAGCGGAGTTTGACGTCATTCATAGTCACGGGCAGTATACGAGTCTTTCTGGAGCTGTCAGATTGAAAACGCCGGTTGTTTTTACGTGGCATGGTTCGTTTTATACAGGAGAGACTCCCGAAGAAAAACGCGCCATGGTGCAAAAATATCCAAATTTCAATTACGTTTCCATTTCTTATAATCAACGTGGGGGGATGGATGACTTGCATTACGTGGCGACAGTATATAACGCGTTGGATACGCTTGAATATATTTTTGTACCTCAGGTCTCAAATGATTATCTTCTCTGGATAGGCCGGATGAGTCCTAAGAAAGGTGCGTATGAAGCGATTATGGCTGCCAAAAAAGCAGGAATTCGACTAGAGATGGCAGCAGCTATAGATCCTATCGATCGAGAATTTTTTGAAGAAAAAATTAAACCATTGATTGATGGAAAAACGGTCGTGTATCACGGTGAAATCAGGCATGAAGCATTGGTTGAACTGTATGGTGGAGCGATGGCCACCCTTTATCCGATTTCCTGGCATGAGCCATTTGGGTTAGTAATGACTGAGAGTATGGCGTGCGGGACACCCGTAATTGCCTATAATATCGGTTCTGTTTCTGAGATAGTACGAGATGGTACGACGGGATTTATCATAGATCCTCCAGAGGAGGATCACAAATCACAAAACACAAATCACAATGACCAACCTGGAACGTGGATTATAAAAAAGACAGGAGTTGAAGGATTGATAGAAGCGATTTCGCGCATCGGTGAAATCGATCGTTCTGCATGCCGAAAACACGTCGAGGATCATTTCTCAAAAGATCGTATGGTTTCAGAGTATGAGAGAGTATATAACAATGTATTAGGAAGATAGGGAAACTATGGGAAATAAGGGAGATGGGGGTTATAAATATTTATTAGCATATAAGCTTACGGTACCGATTTATGATTATACGGTAGTTTTCTGTGATCGATGGATATCTAAATTTTCACGAACTACTGATCAAATGGTGCAGGCAGCAAGAAGCGGGATGCAAAATATTGCAGAGGGGTATAGCCAGGAGAGTTTGTCGGGATATATAAAACTTTCCGGAGTGAGTCGTGGTTCATTTGAAGAATTACTCAATGACTATCTGTCGTTTGCAAGGCAGAAGAAAGTGGAGCTTTGGGGAAAAGAACGAGTAATAAGGGAAATAAGGGAGCTAGGAGAAATATGGGAGATAATGCGAAAAACAAAAACTCTCCCAGATATCCCTGATTTCCCCAATCTCCCTGTGGACCCCAAGCACGCAGTAAATATGATGATAACTCTGATATATCAAGTAAACTATATGATATCAAAGCTCATCATTTCTCTGGAAGAAAAACATGAAAAAGAGGGTGGATTTTCTGAAAAACTTTTGAAGAGAAGGTTGGAATATAGAAGAGGATTAAAATGAAAATTGCATTATATATTTCTCCAGCGCACGCGGTGCCACCAGAAACAAGTAAGATTCTTGCCCCTTGGTGGGTAGTACGTGATGTGGCAGATGGGATGGTAAAGCGCGGGTATGATGTGACGGTTTTTGCGGGTAAGGGGTCGAAAACACTTGCAAAAGTAATTGATTTAGGCATCGAGCCATTTGATGATCTCAAACATAAAATGTCTGATACGGAGTATCAAGCGTTGGTCACCCATCATGAACAACGACTTGCCTCAGTGATGTATGAAATGGCTACGAAAGGATCATTTGATATCATAGGCAATCATTTAATTCTAAAAACCCTTCCTTTTACCCGATTTACGAACATCCCAACCATTTATACTCTTCACGATCCAATTACGCCAGATAAATTGATTCGGTATCAGGAGTATCGTGATGTTAAAGAAATTCACTACGTCGCGATTAGTCAAGCTCAAAAAGCAGGGGTGGACTTGCCATTTGCAGGTGTTGTGTATAACGGAATTTCGGTAGAAGATTATCCAATAGGTTTTGGGGACGGCGGGTACTTGCTTTGTGTGGGAAGAATTCGACAAGAAAAAGGTGTTGCAGACGCCATTGAAGCATCCCAAAATACTAAGCACCGATTATTAATCACTGGTGAGCATTTTGAGCAGTACCCTGAGTTGAAATTTTATTGGGAGAGTGAAGTATTCCCACATATTGATGGGAAAAATATTCTGTACGAATCAGTGTTGCCCAAAGAAGCGCTGCATCAACGCTATGGAAATGCAAAAGCACTGCTTTTCCCGATTCATTGGGAAGAGCCGTTTGGATTGGTGATGATAGAGGCTATGGCGTGTGGCACGCCGGTGATTGCGTACAACAGAGGGAGTGTGTCTGAGATAGTACGAGATGGCGTGACGGGGTATATAGTAGATGATGATAGGTCCAATAAGTCTGATAAGACCAATACGTCCAATTTGATCATTAAAAAGAAAGGTATCGCTGGACTGGTGGAGGCGATAAAAAGAATTGGTGAAATTGATCGTTCTGCCTGCCGAAAACACGTAGAAGCTCACTTTACCGTAGACCGCATGGTAACAGGTTATGAGCAAGTATATAAAAAGGTGCTTGGTGAGCAGTAAAAAGTGCCTGCCCGCCTTGGGCGGGGTTGATGGATATGAGAAAGTGTATGAAAAAGTATTGCGTGGTGTATGATAAAGAGTAATGCGCGTACTTTTTGTCACCAGTGAAATAGCAGGATTGTATAAACGTGGGGGATTGGCAGACGTGAGTTATTCACTGCCAGTGGCTCTTTCCAAAAAAGGGATTCGCGTGGCTATCGCGATGCCGTTTTATGAGACGATTTCGTCAAAAGGCGCTCAATGCGTCGGGCAATTAGCGATTGATTACGATAGGCGGCGGGAATTAGTATTCGTGTTTCGTATGATACTGCCGCACTCTCATATTCCGGTGTATTTATTTCGCCATCCCTTGTTTGATAGCTATGGAGCCAAAGATATTGTCGAACGATTTGCATTTTTTTCCAAAGCCGTTTCCCAGCTCTATTTGTATTCAGCGGAAATGCTTGGCGGGCCGTATGACATTGTGCATTGCAACGACTGGCATACAGCCCTTATCCCTCTTCTTTTGGGTGAACAAGGGAAACTCGGGTATCGCGAACGCGGCACGATTCAGTCCAAGTTAGTAAAGACCGTTTTGACGATCCATAACCTTCTTTATACCGGTGAAACAGGGGCATCGTTGGGGCTTAAACTCGGACTGCCAAAAACGGTGTTTCATCCTTTCATGACGCCTTTAGGGAGAGCCGTGCGGCTTCTTGAGGAAGGATTTGTGTATGCGGATGTGATCTCTACCGTCTCTCCTACGTATGCGACAGAACTTATGCGTGGCACGCATGGCGCGCATCTTCCGGACCTTATGAAAAAGCGCGGGGATACTATTATCGGTATTTTAAACGGTATTGACGCTGACCTCTGGGATCCCAAAACAGATGCGGCACTGCCCGTATCGTACGACAAACAAACGGTCCATACGAAAAAACCATTGATAAAAACGGCTTTGCAAAAGTCTGTGCGTTTGAAAGATGTAAATGTTCCTCTTTTTGGATTTGTCGGGCGTCTTGAGGCGCGGCAAAAGGGTGTTGACCTAATCCTTCATACTGTGGAGAAATTAAAAGACACTGAGTATCAGTTGGTCATATTGGGTACGGGAAATAAAAAGCTGGTCGCTTCTTTGGAAATGCTTGCCGTGAAACACCCAAACATTGCCTTTATTCATACTTTTGATGAACGTTTAGCGCGGCGTATTTACGCCGGAGCAGACGCACTTTTAGTTCCGTCGAAATTTGAGCCGTGTGGCCTGACTCAAATGATCGCTATGCGTTACGGTACGGTACCTGTGGTGCGAAAAACAGGCGGGTTAGCTGATAGTGTGATAGACGGGAAAACCGGTTTTGTTTTTGATGCATACACAAGCAGCGCGCTTACCAGCGCGATGAGGCGAGTGATAGATATATATAGGAAGAAACCTAAAGTTTTTGCCGATATGATTGATCGGATCATGCGCACTGACTTTTCATGGAGCGTGCAGGCAGACGATTATGTCTCGTTGTACCAAAAGCTCCTCTGACCATTGACAGATAAAATCGCGTTATATAAACTGGAAGTAATGAAAAATCTTACCTACAGTATTTCTAAGCGTCCTCAAACAGTATTTTCGACGAGGGAGATTGCGCTTATCTTAGGGGAGACAAATCCTGATCGGGTGAAGTCAAAAATCAGTTATTATGTCAAAAGGGGCGAACTATTTGCACTCAGGCGTGGAATATATTCCAAAGATCCTACATTTAACGAATTTGAGCTTGCTACCAAAGTATATACTCCCTCGTATGTGAGTTTTGAAACTATTTTAGCGAAACATGGCGTAGTATTTCAATATGACAGCCAAATTTATGCAGCAAGCTACGTAACGAGAGAAATCGATACGAACGGAATAAAAATTCGCTATAAAAAGATTGAAGATAAAATACTTCATAATCCAACAGGAATTACGTATGGAAGTTATTTTCCGGAGGCTATCAGAGAAAGAGCATTTTTGGATACGATATATCTTTATGGCAAGAGACACTTTGATAATGTAGAGCCGATTGATTTTGAACTATGCGAGAGTCTATTATCAATATATGCTGGAAAAATTACAAAAGAAACAGTAAAGTCATATGCTGACAATCGGTAAACACAGATCTATCATGCTCGAGGCGTTAAAAGCTATCTACGATGATAGTTTACTGGGTCCTATTTTAGGCTTTAAGGGCGGGACGTTACTCTATATTTTATATCATCTTCCTCGTTTCAGCGTAGATCTTGATTTTGACCTTCTTGATCCCAAAAAAGAAGCAGAAGTCTTGCCGAGATTAGAAAAAATCCTTAAAAAAGTGTGTACAGTAGTAGAATTAACCAACAAAAGATATACATTATTTTCATTGCTTAATTATGAAAAAGGTCAAAGAAATCTAAAAGTTGAAATCAGTAAAAGAAACTTGGGAAGTAAGTATGAGGTTTCTAATTATTTAGGGATTTCTATCCAAACAATGGTAAAGGAAGATATTTTTGCCAATAAATTACTTGCCTTAGTAACACGTAAAAAACCTGTAAATAGAGATGTTTTTGATACATGGTTTTTACTGAAAGAGCATTGGGATATTAATTGGGAGTTGATTGAAAAAAGAAGTTTAATGCCGAAAGAAAAATATATCAAACAATGCATTGAGTGTTTAGAAAAATGGCCGCTTGAATATATTCTTAATGGTTTAGGAGAACTTATAGATACCAAAACGAAAGATTGGGCCAAAAAGAATCTGGTGAAAGATACGATATTTCTACTAAAAGCCAGGTTTGAAATAGAATGAAGAGGGAACTCTAGAAATTTCGATATGTGTTATACTCTATTTATATGAAAATTCATCACTATACCGCTATATTTCAGAAAGAACCAGAAGGAGGATACACAGTAGTCATCCCTGCTTTGAGAGGGTGTGTTACGTATGGACAAACTATAGAAGAAGCAGCTGTTGCGGCTAAGGAAGCAATTGAGTCATATTTGGGGAGTATGTCAAAGGATCATGAGCCAGCTCCTACAGATGTAAGTTTCGTTTCGACCATTGACGTCACCCAAAGATCCTCGCATTCTTTTTCCTATGCCTAAACTTCCCTCTTTTAAACCTCGCGAGGTTATCAAAAAATTAAAAAAACTTGGATTTATTGAACATCACCAAGTCGGTAGTCATTTGACGATGAAACATCCACAAACGGAGCGTAGAGCGGTTGTGCCAATGCATCTTAAAGACATAAAGAAAGGTACACTCCTTAGTCTTCTTAAGGAAGCGAGTATAGAGAAAGATGAATTTATAAATATAAAATAAATAAACTCCGGATAAATAAATCTGAGCTTGGTCCATAATTAAAAACTCCTCATTCCAACACCATAAAGCTTGGTAAGA
>CAYHQC010000027.1:0-534 GCA_964358845.1 uncultured Gammaproteobacteria bacterium
CACCAGTTGACCCTGTTGACCCCGTTGGTCCAGCGGCACCTGTTGCACCAGTTGACCCTGTTGGACCTACTACACCAGTTGAGCCTGTTGCACCAGTATTTCCTGTAGGTCCTTCAACACCAGTTGACCCTGTTGACCCCGTTGGTCCGCCAGTACCTGTTGATCCTGTAGAACCTGTTGATCCAGTTGCACCAGTTGATCCCGTTGGTCCGCCAGTACCTGTTGACCCTGTAGAGCCTGTACTTCCCGTTGATCCAGTAGGACCTGCTTGTCCTGTTCCACCTGTTGGTCCTGCAACACCAGTAGCACCTGTTGACCCCGTTGGACCCATATTTCCCGTTGTTCCAGTTGATCCTGTAGGACCTTCATTTCCTGTAGAACCTGTTGATCCAGTAGGACCTGCTTGTCCTGTTCCACCTGTTGATCCAGTAGCGCCTGTTGGTCCTGTTGGTCCTGTTGGTCCATCTATACCCGTATTACCTGTTGGCCCCGTTGGTCCAGCGGCACCTGTTGCACCTGTAGACCCTGTTGCAC
>CAYHQC010000027.1:634-9601 GCA_964358845.1 uncultured Gammaproteobacteria bacterium
CTGTAGATCCTGTAGGCCCATTAGAACCTGTAGCTCCCGTAGATCCAGTTGCACCCGTTGATCCTGTAGGTCCGTTGGCTCCTGTTGCACCTGTAGAGCCTGTAGAACCTGTAGACCCTGTTGCACCTGTAGATCCTGTAGGCCCATTAGAACCTGTAGCTCCCGTAGATCCAGTTGCACCAGTTGCACCTGTTGATCCAGTTGGACCTGCGTCACCTGTAGCACCAGTAGACCCAGTAGCACCTGTTGCCCCTGTCGTCCCAGTGGGCCCGCCCGATCCTTCTGTTCCTGTTGCTCCAGTTGCTCCAGTAGCCCCCGTTGAGCCAGAAGGTCCAGCGTCTCCTGTCGCTCCAGTTGTACCAGTTGAACCCGTTGATCCAGTAGGCCCAGCGTTTCCCGTTGCTCCAGTTGCACCGGTTGCCCCAGTTGACCCAGAAGGTCCGTTGGATCCGCCTGATCCTGTTGATCCTGTTGGACCCGCATTTCCCGTTGCCCCTGTGGATCCAGATGGACCTGATGCACCAATTCCTCCAGTGGCACCGGTAGTACCTTTTGGACCTGCATCTCCTGTTGCACCAATAAATCCAATAGCCCCTGTTGATCCCGTTGATCCAGTGGGACCTGCTACACCAGTCGCGCCTGTAGCACCGAGCACACTTCCCAGTTGCGTGGTTAAAGAATTACCTGAGGTATTTGAGCCTATTTGTGCGGGCTTAGTCGTAGCTGATTGAGCCTTAAGTGGTGAAGTTGTTTGATTAAACCCTTTAATTTGCGAAAAAATTAATCCAGCACCTAAAAGTAGTAATAGAAGAAGTGCTCCAATACCAGCAGGTGAGAGAATTTTTCGTACGAAAGGATGGCGGGATGGTATATCAGAGAAATGAGGAATTCCAGCTGGAATGATGATGGTGTCAGAGCCATGAGGCCCAGGGATTGTGGTTACACCAGAAAAATCAGAACTACTTTCTTTGGATGATGGGGAAAGAGGTGTCGCGATAGGCGACATTTCTATCGGAGTAGGTATGGGTGCCGGAGTCACCGGCGGGATAGGTACAAAAGAATTGAAAGGTGTTGGCAAAACGCCAGCTGCTTTTTTTTCAGCAAAAAGTAAGTGCGGCGCGGGCAGTTCATGGTCAGGTGGTATAGGAGGGAACATGACTGCAGACTTGCTTATATTTTTGATGTTTTCTACAGGATTATTTTGAGACCAGCCATTGAGATTGGTGAATTTAAAAAAAGCTCTCAGCGATGAAAGTTTACGATTTATGGTAGCCGATGGTGCTTGCTGGAGTAGAAGATTTTTTTTGTACTCAGCGATGGTTTCTTGATCAATCAGACGAAGTAAGTCTGTCTGGGATTTTATAGATGCGTGATTATTTGGCGCCATTGTATCGCCAAACCATGAAAAAAATGTTTGGATATCGCTCTGATAATTTTTTATCGTTTGCTTGGATGTATTGTTGAGGCTAAGATGCTCGTCAAAAAGCGTGAGTAATCTTGCAATGTAATTTGCAATGTAACTAGGAATATTCGATGACGATTCCCCGGGCATGTATATATCTAATACAATTACTAATAAGTTTGTCAAGAGGCTAATGATTGGTTTACGTTGTAGTCTGATATTGTTAGTTAAAGAGTGAAAATGATTAAATATGTATATATTTCACGTATTAACGCATATGGTATTTTGAGGCTTTTGTAATACATCATAAAGTATCATATATCAATATTTATTGATATCATATATAAATAATATTCTCATTGTCGATTAAATTGGTGAGAATAGTGCGTTAATCTATAATAGCTGTAGAATGGGCTAATCTGTGTATAAACCTATAGTATCGATGCTTATGTATCTTATAGTTTATTTATCGAATATGTGGTGTGAAACCTGATTTATTTGCAGTTTAGGAATACGTTTACGTGATTATAGAATAAATATAAGTAATTTTTTACATATTTAGCCTTATTTTTATATTCGTGAAGTCAACGATATCACTAGCAGATTATTGATTTGAGTGCTAATAAACTTACAGGTTGGTGGAGTAGGCTAAGCAGTCGATTTATGACTCCTTCAGATAAAACTTTCAGTGCTTAAAAAGGTATAGTAGGGTGGTTATTTTTTGAAAATTAGCATACCCCTTGCCTTCTTTTGAATTCTTAGTATACTTAAAACTAGATAGAGAGAGGTATTGTAGAAATTCTTATGAATATTGTGAAATATCCACATAATGAAATTGAGGCTAAATGGCAAAAAAGATGGGATGATACTCATCTCTATACTTTAGACCTAGAGCATGCCAAAAAGCCATATTATAACCTTATGATGTTTCCGTATCCATCGGCTGAGGGCCTTCATGTCGGGAATATGTACGCTTTCACCGGCACGGACATTTATGGCAGATTCATGCGGATGCAAGGATATGATGTTTTTGAGCCGATAGGGCTTGATGGATTCGGCATTCATAGCGAAAATTATGCATTGAAAGTTGGTCGTCATCCGGTAGATCAGGCCAAGATCAGTCAAGAAAATTTTTATAGACAATTGCGTGCAATAGGATGCATGTATGATTGGAAAAGGTCGTTAGAGACCTATGATCCTTCCTATTATAAGTGGACTCAGTGGTTATTTGTGCAAATGTTTCGTAATGGTTTAGCGTATAGAGCAAAAGCAAAAGTGAACTGGTGTCCATCATGCAAGACGGTTTTGGCTGACGAGCAGGTTATCGAAGAAAAATGTGAGCGTTGCGGGAATATAGTCGATAATCGATTGTTGGAACAATGGTTTTTTCGAATTACCGCGTATGCGGGAAAACTGCTGGAAAATATTAGTGGCTCCGCCCGAGGCGGAGTAAACCTCAAGTGGACAGAAAAGGTTTTGATCGCCCAACGAAATTGGATTGGGAAAAAAGAGGGGATAAATATTACGTATCAGGTAGATGGAAGCGATGAAAAGGTCACAGTGTTTACAACAGCGCCAGTAAATTTTGGTATGACATTTCTTGTTTTGGCTCCAGAGCATACGTTAGTGAAAGACATTATCACTGGCAAGGTGTCAGTGCCAACAAATATTCAGCCCGAAGTAGCGGCCTACGTAAATAAATCGATGAGAAAAACGCAGCAAGAGCGTATTCAAGAAGGAAAAGAAAAAACAGGGGTTTTTACAGGTCTTTATGCTATTAATAGGATTAATGGGAAAAAAGTTCCTATTTGGGTGACAGATTTTGTATTGGGAAATGTCGGCACTGGTGCCGTTCAGGGTTGTCCGGGGCACGACAAAAAAGATTTTCAGTTTGCAAAAAAATATGGGTTACCGATTATTCGTGTGGTCGTTGGCGCAAATGGGGATCAAACACCAATTACTAAACAAGAACAGGTGATTTCTCATGGGATGAGTGGTTATTTTGTTAATTCAGAATTCTTAAATGGTTTGGGATTTGAGGAAGGCTTACAGAAAACTATGGATTATTTTGAAGAAAAAGGTTGGGGCAAGCGCGTCACGACGTACCATTTGCGTGATTGGCTTATCAGCCGTCAACGTTACTGGGGTCCGCCAATTCCGATGATTCATTGTGATGCGTGTGAAAAAATGGGGAAAGGGGAACGCAGTGATATTGCCGGCTGGTACACCGTGAGAGAAAAGGAATTACCCGTGATTTTGCCCCGGATTGAGGATTATAAACCAGGCGATGACGGTATTGCCCCTTTAGCCAAGCACAAGGAGTTTTATGAAACGATCTGTCCGGGATGTGGTGGGAAAGCACACCGAGAAACAGATGTGTCTGATACATTTTTAGATAGTTCGTGGTACTTTCTACGGTATCCTTCGATAGGTTCAAAGACTGTAAGTTCTAAAGCATTTGATCCAGAAATCACGAAAAAATGGCTGCCTGTTTCCATGTACACAGGCGGGGCTGAACATTCCGTCTTGCATCTTATGTATTCAAGATTTATCACGATGGCGCTTAAAGATTGGGGATATTTAAGCTGGGACGAACCATTTCCCAATTTTTACGCGCATGGATTGGTGATCAAAGACGGCGCTAAAATGAGCAAAAGCAAAGGAAACGTCGTGAATCCGGATGAATATATCAAATTATACGGATCTGATGCACTTCGCCTGTATCTTATGTTCATGGGGCCGTTTTCAGAAGGAGGGGATTTTTCTGATAGCGCGATGGAGGGAATGAGCAGGTGGCTTAATCGTGTTTGGCGTATATTGACGGCCTCTTTGGAATCTGGCAAAGAGTGTGTTGATAGCGCTGAAACCACACGATCGCTCCATAAATTGGTGAAGAAAGTGAGCACAGACACCGGCACCCGTCATTACAATACTGCAATCTCTACCATGATGGAATTTACCAACAAAACTGGCACTCTCTCTCATCAAGCGCTACGCACGTTTTTGCTTGTCCTAGCGCCCTTCGCACCACATATTACTGAGGAGCTTTGGTACCGATGCAACGAAGCAGAAAAGATCCGTAATTTGCAAGGTAAATCGGAAGAAAATTGGTCTATCCACCAACAGTCTTATCCAACCTACGATGAAAAAGAAACGTTTGATGATACGGTCACCATCATCGTTCAGGTCAATGGGAAACTTCGCGACTCAATCGTTGTTGATAGGGTAAGTGCCGGTAATAAAGAAAAAATTGAGGCTATAGCACGCGATTTGGGAAAAGTGCAGAAATACCTTCAGGGGGTCACGGTGAAGAAAGTAATCTTTGTTTCAGAAAAACTTATAAATTTTGTCGTATAATCAAAAAAATGAAAGAGTGGCTACAAAAAAAGATTAAAAAGCTTCGACACATCTTGTCTGGACCATCCAATCGTCCTATCGTTTATTTTAGTCCACCCGATCCTCTTGATGACATGTATGAAGTTGCAAATCAGGGTATCCGTGAAGAAGTTGATCGAAGAAAAGAGGCCTTAGAGGCAAAGAAAGATTAAAAATTGAAGAAGCGAGAACCAATACATTGAAAACAGATGCCGTCAAAAAATTAGCATTGAGGTCAGCCCAGGCAAAACGTCGAGAAATAATTCAAAAAATAAATCTCGCAAAACAAGGTGGCGGAGCATTCGATCCTAAATATGCATCAACAATGATCTCGTGGGAAGATCAGCTTCAAAAAGCAGAAGAAATAATTGCAAGTTTGTCAGAAAAGCCATAACTATGGTGTCATATGATGAACCATCAGAGAGAGAATCTCTGTTTATTACCTACAAAGTGCCCATTCTTTTGGGATCCTCAAGTCTTTTATTAATAGTGCTTTCTATATATCTTCTTATCAAAACGTATCAAGCTCCGGAACCTATTCAGTTTTCTACAGCTGGCGACAAACAAGCGACAATAAGTGGCGGCGTGCGTGAAGAATTATTGATTGACGTGTCCGGTGCAGTGAAAAACCCCGGTGTGTATCGCTTAGCTTTTGGCAGTCGGGTCGATGATGCGATTGAGGCCGCCGGCGGGATGACGTCTGATGCAGATTTGGAAAAAATAGCCACGACTATCAATCGCGCGGCAAAATTATCTGATGGCTCCAAAGTATTTATTCCAAGAAAAAAGGATGAAACGAGCGTTTCGGGAGTGTCCACGAGCCAGTCGGGGAGTGATCAATCATCAAATGTGCTGCTCACAGTGAGTATCAATTCTGCCAGCTCTGCTGATTTAGAGCGTCTCGATGGGATAGGCCCAGCGACCGCGAAAAAAATCATTGCAGGCCGCCCGTATGCACGGATCGAGGAGTTGGTCGAGAAAAAAGCCATAAGTGCGAGTTTGTTTGAAAAGCTAAAAATACAGTTGACCTTGTAATGCCCTATGGCACCCTTTTCTGTAAATGAATTGACCAATATACTCGCTCGATTATTGCCTGATCCGCACGCAGGACTTTTGGCAGGACTTCTTTTTGGTACGAAAGCAACACTCCCCAAAGAACTCTACAATCAGCTGGTCAGTACGGGCACTATTCATATCATCGCGTTATCAGGCATGAATATTACCATCCTTATCGATTTAGTGGCGAGCATCATAGGTACTTTTGTGAGCAAACGTGTGGCGAGCATGCTCACGATCGGTGTTATTGTCTCCTTTGTATGGTTTGTGGGCCCTAGTGCTACTATCATACGGGCTGCTATAATGGGCTCGTTGACCCTTATCGCACTGGTATTTGGCCGACAGACTTGGGCATTATTATCCCTTGCACTCACCATAGCCGTGATGTTGATTTTTAATCCTTTATGGATAAGCGATATTTCCTTCCAGCTTTCCGTGCTTGCCACCCTTGGCATTATTCTTTTTGGAAAAACGATGAAACCTCATGAAAATGGAAATTTTTTTATAAAAGCACGGGAAGAAGTTTTTTATTTTCTCAAACAAAATTTTCAATTAACGCTTGCCGCGCAAGTGTTTACGGTCCCCCTTATTTTTTTTCATTTTCATCGATTGTCGCTGATCGCACCGATTACCAATGTGGCAATTGCATGGGTTATCCCGCTTGTTACTACTCTCGGGTGGGTCGCAAGTATTTCCGGATGGATCTATTTCCCGCTTGGGTTTTTACCCGCGTGGATGAGTTGGGTACTGCTTGAATATCTCGTACGGACAGTCCAAGCCTTAAGTCGGGTGCCATTTGCCAGTGTGGGGCTTTGACGAGGTCATACTATATCAACGCGAGGCTAGGCGTAGAGATATTTTATAACCGATTGACACATTTTATAGGATATAGGTCTTGAGAAAAAGTACTGCGGGAAATACGAAACTGTTGTCTATTCGTGTTCATTTATTAAAGCTAAATATGAGAAACTATGTTTAAATTACGATACGGCTATTTTATATCTGGTATTCTTACAGGCCTTGTCGTTCTCGTTCAATTTTTGGGAACGCTCACCGATAGAAACATAAAAATAGTTCATTGCAGTGTCGGACAAGGGGATGCTTCCTATGTGAGATTCCCAGATGGCAGAGACATGGTGATAGATGGCGGACCCAACGATGCAGTGATTTCTTGTCTCTCCAAATACATGCCGTTTTGGGACAGACATATCGATATCGTACTTCTTACTCATCCGCAAAAAGATCACATGCAGGGATTGCTGACGGTACTGGATCGCTATGACGTGGGGTATCTTGTCCGAAGTGATGTGGTCAATATTACAGAAGGATATGAAAAATTAGAGTCCATTGTCGACAGGAAAAAAATTCCGGTAAAGTTTGTGACCTCAGGAGACCGTATAACGGTTTCAAATGCGACAATGACGATATTGTGGCCGTCGGCCGATCAAATAGTCCGCATGAAGCCTTCAGTTGCCTCAAAAACAAGTTCTTCAGGCCAAGTACTTGGGGTTCCACAAGTAGGAGACCTCAATGACGGCAGTATCGTCTTCTGGTTGCAGTACGGTACGTTTGATGAAGTATTTGCAGGCGACGCGGACACACGGGTGGAAAAAGAGTATCTGGGCACGCCATTATCAAACGATGGCATAGAAGTGCTCAAGGTGCCCCATCATGGCAGTAAAACGGGCATGAGTGAATCCTATCTTTTATGGCTTAAACCCAAACTTGGCATCATTTCCGTCGGCAAAAATTCCTATGGCCATCCGGCAGATTCAATATTGAAGCTGTTAGAGCAAGCCGGCGCGAGTATCAAACGTACCGATCAAGCCGGTGACGTGCAAATAGTAAGCGACGGAACAAATTGGAGTGTGCGCTAATTTAGCTTCGCAAGGGGATGCCTTGCGAAGCTAAATACCTCCCGGAGTAGCAGATGCTGTTGGGGACGCTTTCGCAAAGTAATCATCCCCGTCGTGTTTCTGATAACCGTGATAGAATGAGGAAGAATTAAGGAATTTAGTATGGATAATCAAAAGCAAACAAGGCCGGGTTACGAGTATTTGGTAGTCTACATGCTGGGAAAAGTTATTCAGGATTTAACGTTCCAATTCTGTCAACGCTTTCTTAAATCCCCAAAAGACCCAACATACCCTAATTTAAAGCTGGTTGAGCAAGCCAATGGTGCCGCCCGCAGTAATTCCCAAAACGTTGCGGAAGGATATACAGGCGAGTCGCTCAGTAGTTATATCATGCTTGTGGGGGTGGCCAATGGTTCCAATGAAGAATTAGCCAAGGACTTTGAAGATTATTTGCGCCAACGGAATCTTCCGATTTGGCCAAAAGACCATCCAAAAGTTAGGGAATATAGGGCATTTAGGGTTTTTTGGCTGCCAAGTTCCCCAAATTCCCAAAATACCCTAAACACCCCAATTCTCCCCTCCGATCCCACTGAAGCCGCTAATATGATTTTAACTTTTTGTCGTATGGAGGGATACTTATTATCACAACACATCAAAAGTTTGGAAGAAAAACATGCTAAAGAGGGCGGCTTTCGGGAAAACCTCCTCAAAAAACGTCTGGATTATCGTAGGCGATAGTAAAATCTCACCCTTAGGGTGGACTATTGTCACGACACTTTGTTGGATTTACACGTATCCTCGTTGAGGATACTTAGAGAATATAGGAAAAGGATTAATTATTTAGGAATCCATTTTAATGGATTAAGGAGAGTACCTACAGTTGCATGAAATTTTGTACCATCAATAGTGCACTGTAATAATACATCCTCCTCCTCTTTTAGAGGATAACTTACCAGGTACACTCTTGCAGGCCCAACGCAACTCTTTCTCCCGAACGTATCATGTTTTGGAGCCACATGTAGGTCACCAATATTAACTTCATATCCGTTTGTCTCTTTATTAGCCATATTCTCTAGTCTTTCCTGCTGATTGTCCGCAGTTGACGTATTTTTACCATAATTCTTATGGTAACGCAACATTCTAAATCTCACCCTTAGTCTCACCCTTAGGGTGGACTACCTGCCTGCGCAGGCAGGGCTTCGCACCCTTTCCTTTACGTCAAAAATTCAACAACGCGATTGTATTTGAACCCGGGCGCAAGTATCAAGCGTACCGATC
>CAYHQC010000028.1:0-9352 GCA_964358845.1 uncultured Gammaproteobacteria bacterium
GATTATGGTTTTTCATGTTTGGGAGAAGTCGAAGGTAAGCTATTTTCGGGTGAGCCTTGTTACTATTCAGCAGTTAGAAAAGATGTGTATTGTAATACAAAATATAGCGAAGGTGAACTATCAATTGACAATCCACAAATTGAAAAATGTGGTAATTACCAACGCAAAGATTTGCAAGAATGGTGTTACCTAGAAAGAACGAAACGCCTCGAAAATGTGTATGACTGCAGTCAGATTACAAAATATTCGGTTCTTAAAGATGATTGTGAATATATGAATGCACTCAAAGAAAAGAATTCTGAGCTGTGTGGGTCTATCGAAGATAAAAAACGACGCGATTACTGTGCTTTGCGTGTTGATGCTGCAATTAAATATTCTTTATAACTCCATGAAAGGAAATAAGGAATTTTTCTTCTACCGACCTTACTCCTTCTTTTTCAACGGGAGTTCGATGAAGAATGCCGTGCCTTTCCCCTCTTCACTTTCAAACCAAATTTTTCCTCCTTGGCTTTCAATAGCGCCCTTCGCAATGTAGAGACCGAATCCGTTGCCATCGACGGTATTTCGAACGTTGCTGGCACGAAACAGTTTTCCGAAAATTTTATCCTGGTCAGCCTTCGGAATGCCACAACCCGTATCTCTCACTTCGCAAGATAAAGAATTATTTCTGACTTCTACCAAGAACTTCACATTACCATTCGCTGGAGTGTATTTAACAGCATTGCTCAATAAGTTCTCAATGGTCATCTTTGTATAGCGCTTATCTAGAATCGCTTTCGGAAGATTTTCAGCTACTTTATATTCAAAGTTCACGTTCTTTTCTTTTGCTTTGGGAACGATAATATCCAGAATTTCTTTGAAGAAAGCATTCAAGTCTAATTCCTGTGCTTCAATTTTCATTTTTCCAAGCTGGATTCTGGATACATCAAGAATCATACTTACAAGATCTGTCAGCTCAGTAGTTACACCATATGCAGTATTTACATGGTCTTTTTGCTCCTTCTTCAGTTCTCCAAAGTCTCCGTCAAGTAGCATCTCAAGATACCACTTCACGGAGGAAACTGGTGTCGCAAGTTGGTGACTCACGATACTAAGCAATTCATCTTTTTGGCGGTCGAGTTCACGAAGCTGAGTATTCGCATCTTCTAATTCCTTGTACAAATAGGCTTTTTCCAGAGCGAGTGCGATCATATTAACAAAGCTCTTGATGGACTCTTTTTCAAAAGAGCTCAACGTTTCGTAATCGCGATTCATGGAAAGCATAATCGCACCAAGAACTCTACTTTGAACTGTTAGAGGACAGAGAAGGCTCGTCTTGATATTAGAATGAGAAACGATAGTTTGAAGATCTGTCTTGCTTATACAGTCACCCCAAACCTCATTAATATCATTGGTCATATTTTGTTTCTTCAGACAGATCACTTTTTCAAAAAATCCATGTTTAGTCACATCAGGAATATTAATGTTTTCTAAAACTAAATTTAGTTCCCTAAGAGCATCATTCACTCGTTCTGACTTTGAAAAAGCCAAAGGGACAAGTCGATCAGACGTCGCAGCAAATGTATAAATGCCAACGAGCTCTAAACTCAGATCGACCTGAACCGTCTGTGTGACTCGCATTGCCAAATCCTTCGGTTCAAGTGTAAGAATGCTAATCTCATAAAGCTTACTTAAGAGGGATAGAGTTTTATTTTTTACTAAAAGTTCAACGTTTTTCTTATACAAATTTTCGACAAGAACTTCGGGGTCTTCTGCTGAAGTAGTAGATTTTGCCTTGATAGTCGTTTTTGAGCCTACTTTTTTTTTGTTTTCAGACATTCATATAATTATATCATAAAATTGATACATTGAGAATGATTTTAAGGGGCCAATTTACTTCAGGCTTGACGGGATTTCGGCTGGTTTTAAATCAGCTATTAGCGCGCTAACTGCCTCTTTACATACCTCCCGCCCTGCTCTGCCAAAAAGCTTTTCAAATCTATCAACTAGATTATCTATTACAATACTTTCATGTCCCCCTTCTATTTCAACACTTTGTTTATCAGCAATGATCCGAAGACCAGAAACCTTGCTTGCCTGGTTCCACGCAACTGGTCCTATGAGGAGCTCTTGCTCCTTAATGATTTTTATTGCCATTTGATCGTATACGTTAATCATTTAAAGTATATCAAAATTCCTTTAGCTTACTAAAACCAAGAACCCCATAACTCAGTAAAAAGAGACCTACCGTAAAAATAAGGTCTCCAAAATTACCATTATAAAATGTACCAACCGTAGTTGTGTAAGAAAAGATAAAGTCAGCAAAGAACATGACACCTAAACCTAATAATATAGAAATAATATCCAAGATGTATTTCCCCCCCATGTAGTTAAATGAAAGACCAGATATGATAGCAGCAATCGTTAAACTGAGAACATCTCCAAGTGGATAAGCAATATCAAGAATTATTTTAAGTAGATTTTCATTGGAAGAAACAAGTACTCCGTTACGAGCTACTGTTATTAGAGCGTAATAGGACATGGAAAGTATAAAAAGTGAGATTACAACTACATAAACTTTGGCATATTTATTTCTAAAACCGAATTTGGCACCTGTCGCTTTGGATAAGTAAATGGCGCCAAGACCATAAAAGAAGACGCTTGGAGCAAAACCTAAGTCAGCAAGAGATGGATACGGCGCAGGAATATCCATAAAAAAGTTATAATATGACCAAACCATACTTCCTGAACCCCATGCAAAGAGACCAAACGATATATAAAAAACTCCCTTACCAACATAGCTTTTTAAGCCATTCCATATTCTAGAGCCAAACATTCCTATTAATCCTCCAAATAGTGGAATTAGACTAAATAAAAAAGAGTAAAATAAATTATATACTCCCGAGGTTTGATGACTTTGGAATAACACCAACCAGTAAGCAATTAAGAGAACAAAATATGCACTAAATGCCTTTTGGAAGGTATTCAACATAGCATGACTATAGTTCTTTGTACTTCAAGGTCAAGATGATAGAATCTCTGCAGTGGAGATTCATTCCAATTCATATGCACACAGTTAATACTCGAAAAAAAATTGGCTTTCCTGAGCATAAAGAAGATTGGGCAAAGTCTACTGCAATATATGACAAACACAGTTTACGTATCGCCGGCCACCCCGTAATGGAAGATTGGGAGCAAAATTATATGGAAAAATTGGCAGAGGTTTCCACAACTAATGGCGGAGCTGTATTAGAAGTGGGGTATGGATTAGGTTTATCAGCAAAAGCAATACAGATTCATAATATTAGCGATCATTATGTTATTGAATATCATCCAGATGTTATTGCGCGTTGTATTAAAGATTTTCATCATGCCATAAGCGTTAATCGCCTTCATATCTTAAGTGGTTTTTGGCAAGATATTACACCCTTACTTAGAGACAATAGCTTTGACGGGATTTTGTTTGATACATATCCAATGAGTGAAGAAGAAATCCATTCAAATCATTTTTGGTTTTTCAATGAAGCATATAGATTACTGAAACCGAACGGCATATTTACGTACTATTCAGACGAGGCGAAAGATTTTTCTGAAAAACACTTAATCAAACTTACAACAGCAGGATTTAAAAGGGAAAGGATTAGTTTTCAAACATGTGAAGTAAATCCACCTAAAGATTGTGAATATTGGCAAGAAAAGACGATGATTGCTCCCATTATAAGAAAAGATCCTTAAAGAACTTCAATATTGAATTATTTTTGGTTTTGGAAATCCATTAAAATGGGTAATGAGTGGAAAAGTGTATGCACCAACATCATATATTAAAAGTTTATCATTAAGGTTTATATCATGTGGTAAAAGAATTTTTTGATTAATTACGTCAAGATTATCGCAAGTTGGTCCTGTCAAAATAAAGTTTTCCATCTTTTTACTTAGAGCATTGTTTGAAATCACTTCTATGTGATATTTAGTGCTTCCTTGGCATGTCATTGATTCAAGGAGTGCGTTATAAACACCGGCATCTAAAAAAAGCCAGTGACCATTACTTCGTTTATTTTTTCCAATAATAGCTGTAATGAGTACAAATGCATTAGCCACAAGACCACGACCAGGTTCTGCTATAAAGTTAACATTGTAAGGCAGTTTCTTTTTGACTGTATCAATGTATTCTGAAATCGTCTTGATTGTAGGGAAGCCATCATTAGTTTGATAGCTCTGAGGAAAGCCACCGCCTATATTTATCACTTTTATTTTTATTCCGCTTTTTAAAAGCTTCATCATTATTCGAATTATATCCCGTATTCCGCGAGCCCATGCCTGAGCATTTCTTGCCTGCGAACCAACATTGAAACTAATGCCATAAGGTATCAGCCCCAATTCCTTCGCTTTGAGCAGTAAAAAAACAGACTTATTTAATTCGATGCCGAATTTTGTTGACATGATAAAGACACTATCAGCTTTGTCGTTAACATGTACTCGAATATAGACGCGCGATCCAGGAGCGAATTTGGCAATTTTTAAGAGCTCTTGTTCGGAATCAAAAACAAAGCGGTCAACGCCATACCTTATAAATTCTTTAATGTGAATTTCTGGTTTCACTGGAGCTCCGTAAATTATCCTCCTAGCAGGAATTTTCATTTTTTTGAGTATTGTCAGCTCATATTTCGAAGCTACTTCAAAATTTACACCAACAGCGTTTAATGTTTGCAAAACAATTTTTTCTGAATTAGCCTTCATTGCGTAACAAATTTCTGTTTTTTTGGGTAGATGGCGCTGATACTCTTTAACATTGCTGATTAATGCTTCCTTGCAAAAGACAAAAAGCGGAGTTTGATTCCTTAATTTTTTAAGCCGATTTTCATTGAAAAATTTAGAGTGGTTCATTATCTTAAGGCAGCAATATTCATATTAGAGATAATAACATGACACCAGCAACAACGGTGAAACTACCAATTATTTGAATAGTTGTAGCACTTTCTTTAAGAAATACACGACCAAGAATAATCGTAGGCAAAGAGAAGGCACCACTTAACATGGTTACAATACTTACATACGGAGTAGAACTGAAACCATAAGACACAAAACTAAGTGCAGTTACATCAAATATCGCAATGAAAAAAATGTACTTCCAAATACTTCTGTTATTGAAAATAATTTTTTTGTTTGCTATTTTTGCAAACAAGAATAGAGATAGTGTCGCTATAATACGTATCAATAAAAGAATCGGAATCCAATTAATACCACTAATAAATTGGTCAAGAGCTATAATCCATAACGAGTAAAGGCCAACAGCTATTAGTATTTCTGGTAAACCTTTGATGCTGCCTTCTTCTCTTTTCTTTCTGATTATTACGCTCCAAATATCGCGAGGGTCGCCATTAATTAATAACACACCAATAAATACAATTAGGAACGACACTTGGCGTCCGAAAGGAATCACTTCTCCTAAAAAAACAGCCGATAACACTGCCACTATAACTGCATAGCTTGCAAAAACGGGGCTTAAAAGGCTAACTTTTCCTTTGCTAAAAGCTATGTATGTTGGGATATAAGATAAACCTTCCCCCACGCCGAGAAGTACAAGATAAACCCAGCCAAAACTATCCAGCTGGGGAAAAGAAGGATAAACAAAAAACAAAAGAAGTAGTGGGAAAATACCGAAAAATTGACTCCAAAAAAGCGTAGTGATGTCACCAATTTTATCTATAGTTTTTTTTGCAAAAAAATCAGCAAGACCCCAACCCAACATTCCCCCAAGTCCAGACAAAATAGCAACGAATAACCCTTCCCGCATGTATAAAGTATACTTTATTACAAAAAAAATACTATTCATTATTCTTATCACTGCGATTTCTTAAGGTTAAGTAGAATATTTGAATCAAAAAAATTATCATAAGAATTCCAAAGAACCAGACCCAAATTTTAAATTTTTCTTTTGTTAACTTCAAAAAGTCCGTTAGGTCTATGTCTATCCCAAGGATAGCAATTGTTTCTCCGTCAGAGTTAATTATGGGTGCATATGCTGAAAGCGATTTCCCCCATTGATCCTCATAGAAATCTGTTTCATAGATTGGTTGTGAATATGCTTGTTGAAACTCTAAAGTATTAGCATTGGCGGGATCATATTTCAAACCAGGCCATACGTTTTCCTCATCTGGTTCTGAAATTCCATTATTATTTGTATCTATATATGAAGAAAGAAAGTAATTGGAATCTGCGTCAGCGACAAATTCATAAATATTTTTCTCTTCTGTTTTTCTAAGTATATAAGCATATTCAATATCAGTATTTCTTTGTCTAATTTTGTTTAATATTGAATATACTCTTTGATACTCATCCTTTTCCCAATCCTCTTTTACTCTTATTTTATTAATATCCTCAGGATCAATTTCAGGAACTGCAGTGGACACAATAGACATAAATCTTTGACCAATTTGATCTTTCATAAGACGAACTGTATGAAGATAGAGCAAAAAGGTGATGGCAAGAGCGCACAATGCAGCAAAAAGAAGCGCGACCAAAATCTTTCTTTTATTTAAAATAATAATTACTTGATGAAGTAAGGACTTATTAAAACCGGGGAATCGAAACAAAACAAATAGAACAAAGAAACTCAAGAAAACATAAATTGGAGCAAAAACTTGGTTTGTGAGTATGTTCTGAAAGTTAGCTTTCATATCCACCGCAAGGACGGCAATAACATTTTCATTTTGATCTTTCAGCGGTGCGTAACCTGAAATAAATTTTCCCCATTTATCTTCATAAAAATTTTTGTTCGTTGTTGGTCCATTAAAAGCCTCAATTGCTTCCGGGGGAGCTTCCTCATATACTTGACTGGGCCATTGGAGCAAATCGGACCCCTGTGATTCTATTTTCCCATCGCTATTTGCATCAACATCATTTGTTTTGTCTTCATCCACGTTGGCATAGGGGTTCAAAGAATGTGAATCTGCAATAAATGTGGTTTTACTGGAGTCAGATTTATCTTTGCCTACTAAATAAACAAAGGTGATGTTTTTATTCTGTTGTCTTATCTCTTTAAGTTGTCCAACAACTTTTGGCCATTCAGGCTTTTTCCAATCTTCTTCTACCTGAAGTGCAGCAACGTCATTCGGATTAAATTGAGATACGCCAGTTAAAGCTATGGCTTGAACCTGATCCTTCATTCTACTCAGATTTAATTCTTGTGTGTATTGATATAGTCCAAATGTAACAGCAATTGAAGTTAGTGCAGAAATACTTGTAATAATCAGCACTTTGCGTATCCGGACCAATTCACAAATTTCTTTAAAAAGTGAACGATTAAAAGCAGCAAGACGAATAAATACAAAAACCAAAAATAATCCTAAGAACCAGAGTATAGGTGTAAATGTATTCTGGGTTAATTCGTAGATTTTCTCTGCGTAGATATCAACACCCAAGACGGCCTGAGCCCCTCCCTCTCGTTTTATTGGAGCAAAAGCAGAAATAAAGGTGCCCCACTGGGTCGGAGAAGGTTCCGTACCAACGACGGGACTGACTAATGCTTTAGACATCAGGGCAGTGTCATTACCCGTAAAGAGCTGACCAGGCGGGCTCAACAAATCAGCTGCATCAATTTTTCCGTCTTCATTTAAATCTTTCTTTGCAAATGGGTCTAGAGAATCCGCATCTGCCACAAACTCCCAATTCTTCGCATTATCCGTAGGACGCATAATATATACATATCTCACGTCTTCATTTAATCGACGTATCTCATTCAACTGATAGACAACTTTTGCATACTCTGGCTTTTCGATATCTGCCACCGTGCGTAACTGTTCAAGATCTTGATTTTCGAACTGCAGTGCAGCTGTAGAAGCAACCGAAAGTGCTTTGTCTCGAATACGTTCTTTGTTGAGATAGACGTTTTGCTGATAAAGCATATATGTGAGGCCAGCGGCCACGAGTCCTAATACAACAAAAGTGCCAATGCTCCGCTTTGCGAGAAAAAATTCACGAAGACTGGACAGTGTTCGTGTGCTGAGTGAAACGGATTCGACTTTCGGGGTAGCTATTACATGTTGCAACGAAGAAGCCTGTGGCACTGTCGGCGGGGCCGTTTTCTTCGCCCATAATTTATTAAACATGGAGCGTTCGGACTTCGCCAAATCGGGATAGTTGATGAAACATGCTTTTTTTTCATTGAAATTGATGCAAGCAATCGTGTCACCGACAATAATTTTTTCAAATTCGAATGGATATTGCGCTTCTTCCACCAATATAGTTTTTCGAAATTCAAACGGATCGCGAGTTTGAAAGCGGCGGCCGAGCGGCGTGTCATGCGCGACCATGCGACTAAAAATGCCAAGCCGTCTGCGTGCACGGAAAAAATCCACCCAAAAATCGCGCAATGGATCGTCCTCGATCGTGGTCGTAACAGGTATGTAATGAAGCATCTCACCGGTTTGTCCATTAATCACTGAGTGTTTGCGCTCTACCAAATCTAACAGTTTCCAATAAGCCTGTTTAATACCCTCCGTGCCCTCGTAGTACTGCATTTCCGGTCGCTTTTTATCTCTATCCAATGAATGAACGAATGCCTCAAAGTCTTTATGCTTACGCAACTGCTCTTGATGTTTCTCCTCTGTATCTTTTGCAAGCCACGCAAGAATCGGCTCCAAGGACTTGATGGAATATTTTGAAGTATCATTGATGCCTTCTTTCGTCACAATACTTTTTGCAATTAGTTTTTTCACTGCCTGATCGAGCACTCCCGTGCTTTTCCCCGTCTTCGCCGCGATCTCCCGTAACGTTAGCGCATCATCTTGCAGTAACCTCTTCAGCACTAAGAGTTCTGTGGAGGAGAAATTTGCCTCCTTCAAATAAGCCTCGACACTGGAAGGTAGTGAGCTCATGACAACCTTGCACTCTACCCCGACTTAGCCAGCTGTAAAGAGGATTTTTGGCATGGGGAAGCGGTAAATGAGCCTCCTCGTTAAGGCAAATCTTCGATACGATCTACGGGTGGCGTGCAGCCACTGCAAATGGAGGGATCTTGTCTGAGGGCATTCGCTTGGACTGCGCAAGCTTCTTGAGCATTGTTATTGGAAATGCCTATACAATAATTTGGATCTTTCAGCTTCCAAGCAAGTGCATACAAACAACGATCATGGACGACAGAAGTTGCTCTTAGGGATGAGCAGTCATTTTCATTTTTTAAAAATGCGACATGTGCTACCTGGCAGCATTGATAGCCTAATTCCGTACGATTTGTGTTTTGTTTGGCACATTCCCGAATATGTACCGTGTACTCCGCATCACCGTCTCTCCAGTAAACTGAGTATGGTTTTACATCCGTATTACAGGGCAGCTGATGGTTTTCCGCCGCTCCCACGCAACTCAACCCGTAGCT